>CAJWIX010000165.1 GCA_913042175.1 uncultured Flavobacteriales bacterium | reverse complement strand
ACTTTTCAAATGAGACTCTTAGAACATGTGGTTCTAAAGAAACTTATGAGAAGATATGCGAGGCTTTCAGACCAGTTGTTGACGAACACATTGCTGTTTATGGTGCATATAATGAGCAAAGATTAACAGGACTGCATGAAACTCAATCAATCGATCAATTTAGCTATGGTGTTTCTGATAGAGGTGCATCGATTAGAATTCCTATTATAACTGTTGAAAAAGGTTATAAGGGATGGTTAGAGGACAGACGTCCGGCATCAAACGCAGACCCATATAAAATTGCAGCTAGAATTATTAAGACTGTCAAGTCAGCTTAAAAAATCAATTTAAGTTTTTTGAAATAAGGGATTATGAAAATAGTCCCTTTTTTTTCATGAAAATGCTAGAAAGACAAATAAGAAATAGGATATAAGCATTATTAATCCTTTGTACTTTGAAACCTTACCTCTTTTTGGTAATAAGACAAGGAAAAAGATCAAGAATGCGAAAATTAACATCCAAATTAAATCCCTATCGACAATTTCAGATGCGACATTTATTGGTTTTATGATTGAAGTTATTCCTAAAACTAAACCAATATTAAAGATATTTGATCCTATTAAATTTCCAACAGAAATTCCTTTTTCTTTTTTTGAAATAGCAATTATAGATGTCGCTAATTCTGGAATACTTGTACCGATTGCTATTACCGAAACTGAAATTACTGCTTCACTGATATTAATTTGTTGTGCAAAACTAACCGCTCCATTTACTAAAAATTCAGATCCAAAGTAAAGGGAAAGTGAAGAAATAATTAACCATATAAATATTTTGATATTTGAAACCGTATATAATTTTTCATCAATTTGACTAATTATTTCATCTCCTATCTTTATTGTTTCAGCATATTTTTCCTCACCTAAAGCGCGTCTTAATGCAGGATTATAAAACTCAGATTTCATTAAAAAATAAGTAACAAATAATACAAGAGACACTAGTAAAACAACACCTTCAAATTGGCTAATGAGGTTATCATTTATTGAAAATAAATACAATAGAACTGAAAAAACAAACATGATAGGCCAGTCTTTTTTGTAAAAACTATTTGAAACAAAAATGGAGCTTAGAATTGAAATTATTGCTAAAACCAAACCTATATTCGCAATATTAGATCCAATAACGTTATTAATTGCTATCGAAGGTGAACCATTTACAGCTGCATTTATTGATACACTCATCACATTACTTTGATACAATGCTAATTCATCACTAATTTGATTATCAACTTGTGTCTTTAAATAATAATCACTTAACGCATTGTTTCTTGATGTTGTCACTTCTGCTCTTAATAGATTTAACTCACTTGCTAATTCAGTATCAGCCACATACCCCGTTAAACTTGTCCCAATTTCACCTGACAAACTACTTGTTAATACATAATCACCCAATACCGTAACTAAATCACTACTGGTTACCACTTCATCGGTATCTGTTAAATCATTATACGAACCCGTATTTGCTACGTTTGCCAGTGAGCCGGCAGCAATATAGCCGCCTAACGATGTTGTGACATATGATATTGTTGCATATGATGTTAAATCCACACTTCCACCACCACTACTTACCCCACTTATGGCTGAATCCAACTCCGCTTCTGTTACATAATTAGTCATATCAGACGCCAATTGGTAATTTGTCATCACTGGTGCGCCTATTATATCGTCCCAGGACCCTGTCTTCCCAACTTCTGAAACCTCTGTGTGTTTAATTTTTAATTTTTTTACTACATAATTGACTAAATCTTTTTCTTGATATCTTTCATCAGTATTTACAATAGTAAACCCATGTACATTAAAGTCTAAAATGTTTTTTGCTATTGAAATCAAAGCATTTGAGTCTATTCCACCAGATAAACAAAAACTTATTGGTACATCAGATCTCAATCGCAATTCTACTGATTTAATTAATCTCTCTTTGGTTCCTTTGACAGCTTCTTCAAATGAAATGTCAGGGTTAATTTTGGTATTAGGATT
>CAJWIX010000164.1 GCA_913042175.1 uncultured Flavobacteriales bacterium | reverse complement strand
TACCCTGAACTCTCTCATACAGAAATTATGTTTGTGTATCCAGATGAGTTTTTGAGTAAAATAGTCCCATTTTTTAGAGAGAGATTGAATTGATAAAAAAAATATTTATTGGAATAGGTATATTATTAACAGTTATTCTTGTTGGTTCAGGTTGGTATTTTTCTGGATTAATTTACGAAATTGGATTTAATATTAACAATCAAGACAACCTTGATGCAGGTACTGCCGAAGACAATATTGTAGTAGAACAAATAAATGAAAATACAGTTTTATTAGACGTCAAGGATGAGCTTTGGGGCCCACTCCTAGAAAATGGAATATATGGTGTATTAGGACAAAATGGCTTCATGGTTGTTAGTGACATTATTGAAGAAAAAGATGGAATTGTTGAAAGAAAAATAGATTATCAAGAGGGAAACTTAGTTGTGGGTGAAAGAGTATCTTATAGCCTCTCTTTAGTTGAAAATTCTGAAGGAAACTATATACCCGTTGGAGCATCTGGTTGGTCTGGACAAGCAACTGAAGGAATATACACTCCAATGTCAGTCTCAAAACTAGATTATGAAGAAGTAACCTACACATCAACATTTAGTGAATATCCAGCTTTCTTAACAAATAAAGGTGAGGATGGTTGGGTAATATTTATACATGGTTTTCGAGGAAATTACCAAAGGGAAGTTTTTGCATTGCTTAGAGCTCAAGAAATTGAAGAAATTGGATGGAAGTCAATGATAATTGCGTATAGAAATGATGCTGGCATGAAGCAAGATCCATCAGGAATGTATCAATACGGAGCTACAGAGTGGGAAGATGTTGATGGAGCAATTAAATACGCAAGGCAAAATGGAGCAAAAAGTGTAGTTTTATGGGGTGTAAGTGGAGGTGGAGGCCCAGTTGCTTCTTGGCTTCAAAACTCAAGTGATAAATCTTTAGTAGATGGGGTGATTTTGGAAGCTCCAACATTCAATTTTATTGAAAGTGTTGAAGTAAATGGACAAGCAAGATTTCCTTGGCTTCCAGAGAGCCTTTTTGATTATTACACATGGCTATCTGAAGTACGATTTGGTATCGACTTTGATAGTATGGACTACAGAGAGGCTGTGATTGATTCTACTGTTCCAATGCTACTTTTTCATGGCGATGACGATGAGTGGATACCAGTATCTTTGTCAGATTTCATAGCATCAAAAAGAGATAAAAATCTTACATATATGAGATATGAAAATGTTGGACATGTGCAAGCTTGGAATGCTGATCCAGAATTATATATTAGAACTGTTAGTAATTTTCTAACTTCACTTGAAAAGTAGTAATTCGTACTCTTTTTCAATATTCGAGGAGGTTTTTACCCAATCATATTTTTTTGATTTTTCGATACATGATAAAGAAATTTCCTCAAATTTTTTATTTTCATTGACTAAGTTTTTAACAAAATTATTGACCTCTATATCAATTAAATTCTCAGATAAATAACCATTCTTATTGTTTTCAATAATTTCCATCAATGATCCATTATTTATAGTTAATACAGGTACTCCCATCGTGTTAGCTTCAATCGCAACAAGTCCAAAGGTTTCAAATCGTGAAGTATGAATCAATAGTTTTGCTTTATTAAGGAGTTCAATAATTTTCGTTTGTTCAAGGTTATCCAAGAACTCAACATGTGTTTCCAAATTAAAATCTTTTACAGTTTGTTCTAGTTCCAGTAAATATTCATCTCCGTATTTACCACTAGGACCTCCGATAAAAATACATCTGAAATCATTTACAATTTTTCTAAAATTATGTAAAAATTTTAATGTTTGAAGCTGTCCTTTTTGTTCCTGTATTCTGCCAATCGATAAAAAAATATTTTCTCTTTTAATAGACAAATCTGGTGAAAATATTTCTCTATCAACTCCAGGAATAATTTTTTTAATTTTATTTTCGTCAACTTTGTATGTGTCAGCAATCAACATATTTTCAAATTCTGAAGAAGCAGTAACTAGATCAGATGAGGTCATTACAATTTTTTCACAATCAACTCTTTCTTTGTTATAACCATCTA
>CAJWIX010000163.1 GCA_913042175.1 uncultured Flavobacteriales bacterium | reverse complement strand
TAGTGATAGCATTAAAATTGGACGATTGAAATGTGGTATTAATTAAGTCGTTATATCTATTGGTAAATTGACACTTGAATTCATTGTTGAGCAATGACCGATGAAAAATACTTGCATGTTCGTTAGGTACACTTGGGTATCTGGCATAGTCCAGATAATTGTCGTAGATGTTTTGGCCAAAATAACCAAAAGCAGCATCAGTATCGTAAAGGACATACCTCCATTTTCCACCAGTTGTGTCAGGTCTCCAAAGCTTAACATTATTCAATCCCCATGCAATACCTAACCAATCCATATTTTGGATATATGTTTGGAAAATAAAGTAATCCATGTAATTGTTTAAATCAAATCTAGAGCCTAATACATTGATAAAGTTGGGGTCACTTACACTTGTATTTTGAATCAAATAATAAGTTTCAGCGAAATGAGCGCTGGAGCCAGAAAGAGCACTATCTCTATTTAGTAGATCTACCTTTTTGCTGTCAATTCCATGATTGCTCTCTACGTAGTGTTCGTCAATTTTTTCTCTTATGCCATAAAGCCCCCAATAATCACCATTGAGGTATACAATGCATGGTTGATAACCCATACGATCTATATGCGAATTCATAGCTAATCTACTGATGATGGCATCTTGAATTCTATCAGACCAGGTATGTTGACCACCATTTCTTAAGTTGAAGTTATTGTAGGATGTAATTTCAGGTTTGTTCTCTATTAGTGTATAATCTATATCACCTGTGTAAATTGATTTAGTATCTATTCTAAAAGATTTTTGAGGTTCTGCTCTTGACCAGCCACCATGAATTTCTAAATCAAAATGAGCTTCAATTTGTTTATTTTTTGATTTGTCAAAAAATTCCATCCTTGATTTTTTAGACCAAGGTTGCCAAAAGTTACTGCCAAAATAAGGGTAGTTAGGTCCAGCATTAGGTCCAGCAACATAAATACCTGTATTCCAATTCCACAAGTTGTCATCATCTGTTATTATGGAGAAAACAGGTAGTTCATGATTTAATTCATTTATAATGTAGGTGCGATCTACAGTTGAGCTCGGTAACATTTGATTGCTGTTATCAAATGACTTAATGCTAAGAACCGAAGAGGAATTAATTATGATTGAACCATTAGCTATATTATCGTCAGTATCAGGAATGTCTCCATTTGTAGTATAATATGTAGTAGTATTTGGGGGAGAAGTGATGTTTATTTGAAGTGTGGTTTGATACCATCCAGATGGAAGATCTGTGGTTGGTGCATCCGAAATACCTGTAAAGCATGTATTTTGAGTATTTTCAGTATTAGGAGATGGGTTTTTAAAATAACACCAATTTCCATTTCCATCAGGAATTCTTCCCATAGAAATTGTATTTGTTATATCATTTGGAATTAACACACTGTCAATAATATTTTCATTAGAGTCACTTATAACAATGGTTTCACCATGAGATAATTTGTAATCTGTATGAACATATATAACTGGTGGTATAATCCAATTTGGCAGTGTTTGGTAATTTATATTAGTAGATGCAATGCCAGCTGATAAGAAGAAATTACTTGTCATGTCTGATGAATTAGCCGATGCATTGTGAACTTGTATGGCCAATAAATTGCTACCTGTTACAAGCAGTTCTTGAATTTCCTCAGTGTTGAAAAATATATGATCAGGAATTCCACCATTATAAAGTACTGCTTCATGATTGGCATTTGTTAACTCATTATAATTGGGGTAAAAATTATTAAAGTTATAAGACCGCATAATTTCAACTCCATTTAAATAGGCAATAAACCCATCATCATAATCTGCATGAAAAAGAAGTTGTGTAATATCATTTAAATCCAATACTTGAAACTCTTTTCTTAAAAATAGTGAAGGCACTGTACTAATAATGGTATTGTCATCATTATCACCATAACCAATTCCTCCTTGTCCGATATCCCAACTTTGATCATTGAAACCTGGTAGTTTCCAGTCAGCTAAAGGAGGAGAAGTACCCAGCCAGTATTTCCAATTATTTTCAGGGACAACTAACGCTTCCCAATGATTAGGGAATTTAGCATTTTCTCTCCCTGAGGCACATATGGTTATTAATTCTTGACTTCCTAAATTAATGGCCGGAAATTGCCATTTGTCCAAATTGTTTGGGTTGTCACTTAGGTAGAAATCTGAAAGTATTACTGGGTTGTTGGAATAGTTGTAGATTTCAATCCAATCAACATCATCTCCATTCTCATCAGTAAATCCTCTTTTACAGTTAA
>CAJWIX010000162.1 GCA_913042175.1 uncultured Flavobacteriales bacterium | reverse complement strand
CAGATAATGCTCCTTCCTTGTTCATTCTTTTGTCAAAAATACCAAGAATTATAGCAGGGAAAAAAGAAGATGCAGCAAGACCAAAAGCCAATGCAACAACTTCAGCGACAAATCCAGGAGGATTTAATCCAGCAAGCCCAGCAGCAACAACTGCTACTGCAATAGAGATTCTAGCTGCCCATAATTCTCCTTTCTCAGAAATATTAGGATTTATATTCTTTTTTAGAAGATCATGAGAAATTGAAGTTGAAATAACAAGAAGCAAACCTGCTGCAGTTGACAGTGCAGCAGCAAGTCCACCTGCTACAATAAGTCCAATTACCCATGCTGGTAAATTTGCAATCTCAGGGTTTGCTAACACCATTATATCTCTGTCAATTGTTAACTCATTAATTTGCTCATCAGCTACATACTGGATTATACCATCTGAATTTTTATCATCAAATTGAAGTAAGCCTGTATTCTCCCAGTTTTTGAACCATTTTGGTACTTCTGAATATTTTGCATTTGATACAGTATTGATTAAATTAACTTTTGCAAATGCTGCAACTGCCGGAGCAGTAGTATATAAAAATGATATAAACAATAATGCCCATCCTGCTGAAATTCTTGCGTCTCTTACTTTAGGTACAGTAAAGAATCTTACAATTACATGAGGTAATCCAGCAGTTCCAAACATTAATGCAGCAGTAATAAAAAATACATTGATTAATGTATTCTGATTAATATCAGTATACTTATCAAAACCTAAATCAACAGATAGTTGATTTAGTTTCTCTAAAAGATAAACTCCATCCATAGTTTTACTTCCAAATCCAATTTGAGGTATCGGATTCCCTGTTGCTTGAAGTGATATAAATATTGCAGGCACTGTAAAAGCAAAAATTAGAACACAATATTGGGCTACTTGAGTATAAGTTATACCTTTCATACCTCCTAGGACGGCATAGAAAAAAACAATCCCAATACCAATTATTACTCCAAGATCATACGGTATTTCAAGAAATCTAGAAAATGCAACTCCAACTCCCTTCATCTGACCTACAACATAAGTAAATGATACAAAAATTGCACATATTAATGCTATTGTTCTAGCATTTTTTGAATAATATCTTTCTCCTATAAAATCTGGTACTGTAAATTTCCCAAATTTTCTTAAATAAGGTGCTAGGCAAAGTGCCAACAGAACATAGCCTCCAGTCCATCCCATCAAATATTGTGATCCACCATAACCTAAAAATGAAATTATACCTGCCATCGAGATGAAAGAAGCAGCCGACATCCAATCAGCTGCAGTTGCCATTCCATTTAATACAGGATGGATTCCACCGCTAGCTACATAAAATTCCTTTGTACTTTGTGCTCTTGACCAAATAGCTATTCCTATGTAAAGTGAAAAAGTTACCCCAACTAAAAAGTATGTCCAAAATTGAGCATCCATGACTATTCCTTGAGATTATGTTTTTTATCTAGCTTGTTCATTAAATAAACATATATAAAAATTAGAATAACAAATATGTAAATTGATCCTTGTTGTGCGAACCAGAAGCCTAATGGGAAGCCGCCTAAGTAAAATTTATTTAACTCTTCAGCAAGTAGAATACCAAAACCAAAAGAGCAAATAAACCATATTGTTAAGAGTATTCTAAGGTAGAATAAGTTTTTTTGCCAATATTTTTCTTTCATTTTCTCTATTTGTTTGAAGTTAAATAACTATCACACGACATTATAAATATTATGATTTATTTTCCGGAAACTTTCCATGCTTCCTCAAATCTTCTTTTGTAATTATTTTAAATGATTTAGATTTTGGACCTAACCTAAAAATTTCAAATGAATCTTTTGGCATAGAAACAAGTTTTCTAAGTTTAGTATCAATGATTCCAAAAGCTAAATCAAGATGAGCCAAATGATTTCCTTCAATGTCATAAAAATTTTGGAAAAGAGTGAAAAATCGACCATCATCACTGTAACCATCTATCTCTACATTTACTGAAAACTCAGTACCCATCATTATCTCTTTAAAATAGTGCATGTGTTCGTAAAACAATACAGGACCAATGTTTAAGTCATTAAATTTATCTCTATCAAGTTTAAGTTCAGAGAAGAAGGAAACACGTGTATCAGCTGCATATTTTATATAAGCATGATTAGCAACATGCCAATTGGGATCAAGGTCAGTCCATGAGGCAAAATATTTTCGTTGAAACTTTTTCAATTTTTTTTTATTGAATTATTCAATTTATGAAATTTAAAAAAAACTTTCTCTGTATCCCCAAAAAATATCAAAATAGAAAAACA
>CAJWIX010000161.1 GCA_913042175.1 uncultured Flavobacteriales bacterium | reverse complement strand
TTTCTTACACTCAAAAAGGTAGTCATAATATTGTTGAAGAAACTTTAAGAGCAATATTAGAACTATACCCAATATTTAGTAGAATGAAAATGTTAAGACAATGGGGAGGTATTGTAGATATCTGCCCAGATGCAAGTCCAATAATTAGTAAAACTCAAGTTAAAGGTTTATATTTTAATTGTGGTTGGGGTACTGGTGGTTTTAAAGCTACACCTGGTTCTGGAGATTTATTCGCACACACTATAGCTAATGATGAACCTCATAAATTAAATGCTGCTTTTAACTTAAATAGATTTGTTAGCGGTGATCTAGTTGATGAACACGGTGCTGCAGCAGTAGCACACTAATGTTTATAATTAATTGTCCATATTGTGGTGAAAGAGATCAAACAGAATTTTCTTGTGGTGGTGAAGCTCACATTGAAAGACCAAAACAACCTACAGAATTAAGCGACGATCAATGGGCTGAATATCTTTTTATGAGAAAAAACATAAAAGGTATTCAATTTGAAAGATGGAACCACATTCATGGATGCAGAAAATGGTTCAATGTGGTTAGAGATACTTCAAATGATAAGATACATGCAGTTTATAAAATGGGAGAAAGACCACCCGTAAAATAATTATGAGTAACAACTTAAGAATTAATAAAAACAACTTTATAGATCAAACTGTTAGAATTTCCTTCAAGTTTAATGGTAAAAAGCTTTTTGGTTATAAAGGTGATACATTAGCCTCTGCTTTATTAGCAAATAATATTCATTTAGTTGGAAGAAGTTTTAAATACCATAGACCTAGAGGAATAATGACCTGTGGTTCAGAAGAGCCTAATGCAATTGTTCAGGTTGGGAAAGATCCTGCATTAACTGATCCAAACGTAAGAGCTACTGAAATTGAATTATATGAGGGTTTAGAAGCTTTTAGCCAAAACTGTTGGCCAAGTGTAAATTTCGATATTGGAGGTATAAATAATTTTCTATCCCCTCTTCTACCTGCAGGATTTTATTATAAAACTTTTATGTGGCCTGCAAGTTTTTGGGAAAAATATGAATTTTTTATTAGACATTCAGCTGGATTAGGCAAATCTCCAACTAAACCAGATCAAGATTTGTATGATCATCAATATGTACATTGTGATGTTTTAGTAATTGGTGGTGGTATCTCTGGTATATTATCAGCCAAATTATCAGCAGAAAAAGGTCTTAATACAATGCTAATAGATGATAAAAGTTATCTCGGGGGATCAACAATATATCAAGATGATGATATTTTTAAAATAAATAATGAAACCTCAAATGTATGGTTAAAAAATCAAATAGAGAAACTAAAAAAAATACCAAACTTGACAATTAAAAACAGAACAAGTGTTGCTGCTTTTCATGGTTATAATTATCTTTTAGCAAGAGAAAATTTAACTGATCATTTAGGTGCTCATGAAAGAAAAGGAAAAATTAGACAAAGATTGTTAAAAATAAGAGCTAAAAAAGTTGTGATAGCAACTGGAGCTATTGAACGACCTTTAATTTTTAGTAACAATGATAGACCAGGGATAATTTTATCATCATCTATAAAAAAATATATTGATTACTATGGCGTAAAAACTGGAGAAAATATTTCATTGTTTACTAACAATGATAGTGCTTATGAAACAGCAATTTCATTAAATAAAAGTGGAGTTAAAGTAAAAGTAATTATAGATATTAGAGAAAATCCTAGCTCAATACTTTCAGAAAAAATAGAAAAAGCAGGAATAAAAATATTAAGAGGACATACAATAACTAATACTGATGGGTACAAAAGAATTAAATCTATCGATGTTATGAAGTTATCAAAAGATGGTGGAAGCGTTGTTGGTAACAAAGTTACTTATAAATGTGATTGTTTGGGAATTTCTGGTGGATGGACGCCAATGGTACATTTGTTTACTCAATCAGGTGGTAAATTAAAGTTTAGGAATAATGACAATGTTTTTATTCCAGATGAAAATAAAACGCCATCAGAACAAATCAGTGTGGGATCATCAAATGGAGACTTTGAATTAGATGATGTTATAAATAATACTATCAAAAGTGTTAAAATTTTTCTTGGCTTAGATAAAAATGATTACGAAAATTTAAATATTAAATGTTCAAAAGAAAAACAAAAAAGAAATATATGGTTGTTACCTTCGAATAAACCTATATCTAAATCAAAGCCATTCTTAGATTTCCAAAATGACTCGACTGCTAAAGATGTAAAACTAGCTCTAAGAGAAGGTTTTAAATCAATAGAACATGTAAAAAGATATACGACAACAGGTATGGGAA
>CAJWIX010000160.1 GCA_913042175.1 uncultured Flavobacteriales bacterium | reverse complement strand
ATCATGCATTTATTCAAGAAGTAGCTGCAGGTGGTGGACCAATTCACATGGTAACAAAAGAAGCTTTCCAAGATCCACATTTAGAAACAGTGGGTTGGGAAAACTTTTTAGGAATGACAGTTGGGCAAGCAGTAGTTTGGGCTTCACAAAATATTGATCCAAAATATACTAATCCTGAGTTAACTACATCAGAACCTTATGTGATGGGTTCACATGCAACATGCTCGGGAGCATGGGTAAGTGGTCCTGAGGACTTGTCTCCACCAGAATATTTCTGGGGATATAATAGAATGTTAACAATTGATGGACTTTTTGGTGCAGGTGACACTGTAGGTGGAAGTGCTCATAAATTTTCATCAGGTTCATTCACTGAAGGTAGATTGGCAGCAAAAGCAGCTGTAAAATATATTCAAGACCAAAAAGCAGATGGAATAAATGTTTCAGATAAACAGTGTGATGATTTCAAAAAAGCTGTTTATAAGCCATTAGAAACTTATACTGTAGCTCAAAATGAAATCACAGGAGGAACGGTTTCACCAAGTTATATTTCTCCAATTCAAGGTCTTCAAAGACTTCAAAAAATTATGGATGAATATGTTGGTGGTATTACCTCAAATTATATGACTAATGGCAATATGTTAAAAAGAGCACTTGAATTGCTAGATTGGCTTCAAGAGGATTTAGAAAATGTAGGTGCCGAAGATTACCATCAATTGATGAGAGCATGGGAGTTAAAACACAGAACATTAACTTCTCAATGTGTGACAGAGCATACTTTATTTAGAGAAGAAACACGTTGGCCAGGATATTACTATAGAGGCGACCACATGAAACTCGATGATGATAATTGGCACTGTTTAACAGTTTCTAGACGAGACCCTAAAACTGGTAAATTTACTATGGAAAAAGTACCGGTTTATCATATCGTAGACGAAAAAGAGAAGAAGAAGGCCTCATAAATAATTTAAACTAATTTTATGGATCTTTTGGCAAAATCAGACGAAGAGATTTTTGCGATTGCCAAACCTTTTTGGGAAAATTTAGTTAAAGCTTCAAATATGAAAGATTATGGAGGTTTCACCAGAGATTTTTCAACACAGATGTTGTTTGGAGCTAACGAAGTGGAGCTTGGTAAACAGTGGGCAAACAACAAAATTATTACTAATTTGAATGAGACCTATGAGCCTTTTGGTACTTTAAGGAGAGGTGAGCATATAACAGTTTTGATTAAACAGACCAATAAAGAGATACCAGGAGAATTTTTAGGTAGACTGGTGTTAGGTGTAGAGGACGGTGAGATTAAGATCTTTGGGGCTACAATATATTAATTAAAGTTTGACAATTTTTTTACTGGGTGTATTGAGGAAATAGATGCACCTTTCAAATATAAAAATTCTTCATAAAATTTTAAATTATAAATCAACACTATTAAAAACAGGAATTTTTTCAGCTATAGCAGCTTGCTGGGGTGTCATTTTAGTAGGAACTTTTATAACTTTTAAATAAATAATAATTAAAGTTTTTTATTATTAAATGGATGTTTTTTTACCTATAGCCCAAGTTTTTGTAAGTCCAATAGAGATACTTCTTTTAAGTGCGCTAGTTGGAGTTTTATCAGGATTGTTTGGGGTGGGAGGAGGATTTTTAATGACTCCATTTTTGATTTTTTTAGGCGTTCCACCAGCTTATGCAGTAGCAAATGAAGCTAATAATATTTTAGCAACCTCTGTATCAGGATCAACTACTCATTGGTTAAAAAATACTTTGGATTATAAAATGGGTTTTATGATTGTAATTGGTGGTTCAATAGGAACTGCTTTAGGTATTTACACTTTTAGTTATTTCAAAGGAATTGGTAAAATAGACACCGTTATTTCTTTAGCTTACATGTATATACTTGCAATAATAGGTACATTAATGTTGGTCGAGAGCCTAGGTGAAATTGATAAAAAGAAAAAAAATGTAATTGAAAGAAAAAAATTACATGTTCATTATTGGATACATGGCCTTCCATTTAGAATGAGATTTCCAAAATCAAAGTTATACGAGAGTATTTTTACACCTATAATAATTGGATTAGTTGTTGGTTTTATTGCTGCAATAATGGGAATAGGTGGAGCTTTTATCTTGGTGCCTGCAATGATTTATATAATTAAAATGCCTACTAGATTGGTTCCTGGGACATCTTTATTTGTGACAATTTTTGTGAGTGTAATAGTTACATTTTTACATTCAATTAATTATGGTTCAATAGACTTAATGTTAGTTTTAATGCTAGTTGTTGGTTCGATTATTGGAGTTCAAATTGGTCAAAAACTTGGAGAACAAATTGATAGCTCAGGTTTAAAAGCATTATTAGCAAT
>CAJWIX010000159.1 GCA_913042175.1 uncultured Flavobacteriales bacterium | reverse complement strand
TTAGAAGAAGTTTAAATTAAAACCTCAACTTTAAACCAACAAAGAAATTTATTCCGGCTTGGTTGAATGCCCCTATTTGATTAAATGTATTGGAACCTTCTGCATTGTTATATTCACTATAACTCCAATCATTTGGATCAACTGCATTACCTGAGTATTTAAATCTATACACCCAAGCATTAGATATGTAATGTTGGTTAGCTAAATTTCTTAACCATGCACTAAACTCAATTTCTTTAAATAAAGTCGTTTTTTTCAAATAAGTTAATCTAAAATCATGAACTAAATATGCATCCAATTTTGCGTTTTCATTTGATGTATTATCAATAAATTGATCACCCACATACTTCGATATGAAAGCCAATTGTAATTTTCCATATTTTTCATGATCAAATGGTGTAAAAATTAATTGCCCTCCAGCAATAACAGATGGTGAGAATGCGATGTCAGTATTTTGATGAATTACTTCAATCAAAGTATCAGAGTTATCCCAACTTTCCACAAATTCGTTAAATGTTGCAATTTTATTATCACTGAACGTACAATTGAACTTAAATTGTAATTTTTCATTTATTATTGTACTGCCTGTAAACTCAACTCCCCTTCTGTAACTTTCTGGAATATTAACCCTAACAGCAGATCCAACGTCATTTAATTCTCCAGTTAAAATCAATTGATTTGTATACTGCATATTGTAAAAATTGGTAGATATGCTAAGTTTTTTTGAAGTATATCTATGGCCAAATTCTATATCCAATAATTGCTCGTGCTGTGGTCTACTTTCAGGTGAAGATTCTGTAAAATCATCTCTATTGGGTTCTTTATTTCCAACTCCAACAAAACCATATATGTTATTACTGCTATTAAGTCTGTAATTCATACCAGCTTTGGGGTTAAAAAAGTTAAGATGTGCAGTTTGATCCAGTGGACTACGATCATTATTAAGTCCAGTAAATTCGTAGGAAACAAATCTGTATTGTAAGTCAAGATAGGCGTTAAAATCTTTATTTAGATCGTAATTCATTTTGCCATATATGTTAATATCATTCTTAATGGCATCATTGTCATAATATCGATGTCTAATAGATCCATTACTAGCGTATTGAGCCCATATCACTTCTCCAAAATGCCCACCTATGTATTGATTGGCACCACCACCCAAAATCAGATTAAACTTATCTGCAGTGTAATCAGCACTAAAAACTAAACCATAAAAGTGATTATCTAACCATCTTCTTCTAATTAGGTTGGTTTGGGAAATGGTATCTCCAGACATTATAATATCGTCTAAGTTATAATATGAAAGTAAATTTTTCCCCCATGCATAATCTCCGTTGTACATTACAGCGTTATGCTCAGTTCCAACATACTGCTCAAAATAACCCATACCTCTTGTATAATGAAATGAAGTATTCAATTTTAGGTTTTTGATGGTCTTATTAGTGATGTGTAATTGATAGTGTGTCTGACGATAATTATCAATTTCGTTTTCATAATCATAGGGATTATAGGTTTGATTACTGTCCACATTAGAATTTAAAAATCTTAATGGAGCTCCATACCACGCTTGATAAGTCTTTTCATGACCGGAGAATACTAAAGCTTGAATTGAAGTGTTTTCACCTAAATAGCTTCCAGAAATGTAATAAGATTTAAGGTCAGCATCTGCTCTATCAATAAAACCATCGGATTGTATATTGGATAATCTCCCCTCAAAATTCCATTTACCATCAATCAAGCCCGAGCCTAGGCGAACGGTATTTTTAATGGTATTAAACGAACCAAAACTATTGGATATTTCCCCAAACGGTTTTGTAGAATTAACTGTGCTTAGTGTACTTAAATTTACGGTTGCACCAAAAGATGATGCACCTGTAGTGGAAGAACCTACACCTCTTTGAATCTGGATGTCGCTAGTTGAGGAAGATAAATCAGGCATATTCACCCAAAAAACACCATGTGATTCCGCATCATTGAATGGAATTCCATTTATTGTAATATTAACACGTGTTGCGTCAGTTCCCCGCACACGAATTCCGGTATATCCAACTCCAGCCCCAGCATCTGAAGTAGTTACAATTGAAGTTGCTTGATCTAATAATATAGGCAAATCAACTCCATGATTATTGGCTTCAATTTCTTCTTTGGAAATATTCTCGTGCGCAACTGGACTATTTTCCCCTACTTTGTTGGTTGTGACTTCAAACTCATCCAGTTGATATTTTGAAGAGTCAGTTTGTGCATGCAAGCATTGGCAACACAATGTTGAAATAATTAAAATATATTTTTTCATGATTTTAAGTTAAATGTGCTGCAGGGAGCAAGAAACACATGGTTTAAACATTTAACATCCTTTCGCCAGCATTATCTGGATCAAGTATTATCTCGCAAATCAATCGAGATATGGGTATAATCTCAGCCTA
>CAJWIX010000158.1 GCA_913042175.1 uncultured Flavobacteriales bacterium | reverse complement strand
CGATCATGTGAACAATGGAAAACTTACTCTAACCCAACTAATAAATTTAATGTGTGAAAATCCATGCAGAATTTTTGGTATTAAAAATAAAGGCTTTATTAAAGAAGGTTTTGATGCAGACCTAACAATCGTTGATATGGATAAAGAGGTCATTATTAAAAATGAAATGATCGCTAGTAAATGTGGTTGGACACCTTTTCATAATTATAAAGTTAAGGGGTTTCCTGTGGGAACAATTGTCAATGGAATTTTAGTAATGTCTAATGGGAAAATCCTTATTGAGTCTAAAGGAAAACCTCTAGAGTTTTAATATTCTATTTTCAATTAGATCTGCTTTAATTTCATCTAAAATAGCTGGATCATCTATCGTTGCAGGCATTTTGTAGGGTTCGTTATCAGCAATTTTTCTTACAGTTCCTCTTAATACTTTACCAGATCGAGTTTTTGGCAATCTTTTTACTACAATAGCTATTTTAAATGCCGCGACAGGCCCAACTTTTTCTCTCACCATTTTTACACATTCTTCAATTATTTCTTTTTTTTCTTTTGTAACTCCTGCTTTGAGGGCTAGTAATCCTATGGGTAATTGCCCTTTAAGTTTATCAGCAATTCCAATTACTGCACATTCAGCGACGTTTGGGTGTTCTGCTAACACTTCCTCTATTGCTCCAGTAGAAAGCCTATGTCCTGCAACATTGATTATATCATCTGTTCTAGACATTATCCAAACATAGCCATCCTCATCAATATGACCAGCATCATAAGTTTGATAATATCCTGGGTAAGTCGTCATATAATTTTCTTTGTATCTTTTATCAGCACCCCATAAAGTCGGAAAAGTTCCAGGTGGTAATGGAAGTTTAACTACAATATCTCCCATTTTTCCTGCTCCAACTTCCTTTCCCTCAGAATTTAAAACTTTTAAATCATAACCTGGTACTGGTTTAAAAGCTGAACCATATTTTACAGGGAATGACTCTATTCCAGTGCAATCCGACGTAATTGCCCAACTAGTTTCAGTTTGCCACCAATGATCAATAACAGGAGAGTTAGATAATTTTTCAAACCACTTTATAGTGTCCGGATCAGCTCTTTCCCCCGCAAGAAAAAGTTTGTCAAATTTGCTTAAATCATATTTTTTAAAAAATTCACCATTTGGATCCTCTTTTTTAATAGCTCTAATAGCAGTTGGTGCAGTAAAAAGAGATTTGACTTTATGTTCAGAAATAATTCTCCAAAAAACTCCTGCATCAGGTGTACCAACTGGTTTTCCCTCAAACAAAACTGTAGTGCATCCATAAAATAAAGGTGCATAAACGATGTAAGAATGACCTACAATCCAGCCAATATCACTAGCTGACCACCAGACGTCATCTGGTTCAATATTGTAAATATTTTTCATTGTCCACTTTAATGCAACTATGTGACCGCCTATATCTCTTACTATACCCTTCGGAAGTCCAGTAGTTCCTGAAGTGTAAAGTATGTAAGCATAATCGTTAGAGTTCATTTTTTCACACTCTGCTGGCTTTGCGCCTTTGTGAGCGTCTTCCCAGGTTATATCAATTTTTGGATTAAGGTCCGCTTTATCCTTCTCTCTTTGAAAGATAATACACTTTTCAGGTTTATGGTTTGCTAATTCTAAAGCTTTATTAACTAGAGGTTTGTAATGAACTGTTCTTCCAGGTTCATAACCACAAGATGCGGTTACTAAAATTTTTGCTTTAGAGTCATCAATCCTACTTGCTAATTCATTCGCAGCAAAGCCACCGAATACAACAGAGTGAACCGCACCTATTCTCCCACATGCTAACATTGCTACAACAGCCTCAGGAATCATTGGCATATAAATTATAACCCTATCGCCTTTATTTATTCCTTGGTTTTTTAAAGCACCAGCAAATAAAGATACTTTCTCTCTTAATTCATTGTATGTAATATTTTTTTTTGTTCCTGTTATTGGGCTATCGTATATGATAGCAAGTTTTTCACCTTTACCATTGTCGATATGAAGGTCTAAAGCATTATAACAAGTGTTTGTAACCCCATCTTCAAACCATTTATAAAAAGGAGGGTTGTCAGAATTTAATATTTTTGAAGGTTTTTTGTACCAAAAGATATTTTCTGAAACTTCTTTCCAGAAACTTTCTCTGCTAACAATAGATTTTTCGTAAATTTCCTTATATTTTCGACTCAATGCTTCCCCTTCAAAATTCCTTAATTTTTGAGAGTATTTCACAAATATCCCCAAAAAAAAATAAAAAAACCCTTAAAAATGGCCTTTTTTGAAGAAAAAAAGACTTCACTGTAACTTTTTTTTTTACTATGGTTCCCGACAAGTTATTCGGTAGTGGGTAATTTTTCCATTTGTCCGAGTAGTTTATATATAAACTAAACGAAAACTAAACAAACGAGGGAGGTTTT
>CAJWIX010000157.1 GCA_913042175.1 uncultured Flavobacteriales bacterium | reverse complement strand
ATGGAAATATTAAAGAAGTTTTTGATGTTAGAAATGATAACTTTTTAGAAAAAAACAGAATTACTGGTACTAAAAAAATTAAAGACTTTTATGGTAGCAAATACATGCCTGGTGATTCTAGACCACAAACATTTGCTTCATCAGTTGATATTACAGCCTACAGAATTAAAGGAGTATGGTATTTTGATAAATTACATTCTGAATTAAGGTATAGATTACTTGGTATTCAACCTTACGGAAGAAACCTTAAGGAAGCTGGTATGGAACAAGGTTATTTTTGGATATGGTATCCATCAATCAGAGAAATTCTTGCCAAGCATCAAGTTTTTAACGACAAAAACAATAATAATAGAATTTCATTTGATGATCTTTTAGTTAATAGAAGATTTAGTTCATTTATATACAAGTACGATAATGTCTATGGAGATAGAGAAATCAAAGATTATATCGTTAAAAGACCTGGGGAAACAAACCAGCAACACCAACTACGAATCATTCTTGAATCTGAAAGAATTAAAAAACAAATTCTTGATTTTGAGTTAGATATGTGGGGATACTAATTCTTAATCTCAAAAAACTTCTTTTTTTTTTATAATTTAGTTAGTAACAAACTAACCAATTATGAAAAATTTATTATTTATTCTTGGACTTTTTCTTGTGGTTTCCTGCACAACAACAGTTCAAGGCCCCTCTGTTACTGAGGAGCAGAAAGCTAAGTTTGAACAACAAATTGATGCTTTTAAAACATTTACAACAGGATTTTATAATGAAGATATTGATCAACTTATGAGTGTAGTAGCTGACTCTGTTCAATGGAGCCCGCCTCAGTATAATGGAGGAGTTCTTCTAGGATATGATGATTTCAAAGCTGCTGGTTTATATTATTTTGAAAATTTTGATGAAATTACATTTAATCCTGGTGAAGGATTAGTGGGTTCTGACTATGCTTATTGGTCAGGTTCTCTTTATTCAGAGGGTGAAACAAATACTGATCCTAATGTAATGAGAGTTTATGGTACCTGGTCTACAGTTCATACAGAAACAGGAGCACCTGTATATAACAAATGGTATGGCGTAATTAACTTCAATGAAGACAACAAAATTGCAACCTTTTCAGACTGGATGGATGTAAACGGAATGCAGGTACAAATACAACAATATTTAGAAACTAGTAAAAATTAAATTATGAAAAATTATATGCTATTATTTTTTGCAGCCTTGTTTATAGGTTGTGCACCTACAGGAGTTCAAGTAACTTTTGATGATGAAAATTCTAATAAAATCAGAGAACATTTAAATAATTATGTCAACAATGACTTAGATTCTTTGTTAGCACTTGCTTCGGATGACGCTCAAATTTTTATTAATGGAGAGGATCCAATTACACCTGATGAAATAAGACCTCTATTAGAAGCTCAACATGCAACATTCGATAATATCACTCTTTCTTGGGTTCAGGAAGGAAAGGAAGATATTGGTGTTTGGGTTGAATCTACAACTTATCCAGAAGGCCCTGCAAATTATCCAGCAGATGTTACAACAGCTTGGTTTAATTGGCTTGGTACTTCAAAGATGTCAGGTGAGACTATTACAATTCCTGTACACGTAGTATATGTCTGGAATGATGAGGGTAAAATTCAAGCTGAATATGAATATTATGACCCTACTAAATTAGTTGCTGCTATGGAAGCTGCTCAATCTGCTGCTATGCAATAATTAATTTTTTTAAAATTAAAACAAAGGGGCTTTATGCCCCTTTTTTTATGAGATTAAGTGCTGAGCCTTCTCTGTACCAATCGATTTGTTGTGAGTTATAAGTGTGATTAGTTTTAATAATGTCAGAACTTCCATCAGAGTGAAGTAACTCAATTGTAATTTGATTACCTGGGCTAAAGTTTTCCAAATCAACAAAATTAAATGTATCATCCTCTTGAATTAAATCATAATCAGATTCATTATCGAATGTCAAGGCTAGCATCCCTTGTTTTTTAAGATTTGTTTCATGAATTCTGGCAAATGATTTAACTATAACAACTTTAACTCCAAGATGACGCGGTTCCATCGCTGCATGTTCTCTTGAAGATCCTTCACCATAATTATGATCACCTACTACTACAGTTGAAATATTATTCTTTTTATATTCTCTTTGAATATCTGGAACACCACCATATTCACCACTCAATTGATTCTTAACAAAGTTTGTTTTTTGATTGAAAGCATTTACAGCTCCAATTAAACAGTTGTTCGATATATTATCAAGATGTCCTCTATATCTTAACCATGGGCCTGCCATTGAAATATGATCTGTGGTACACTTTCCAAAAGCTTTTATAAGAAGTTTTGCACCCAAAATATTTTTACCATCCCATGGTAGAAAAGGTTCTAGTTTTTCTAATCTTTTAGAATTTGGATCGATGATTACTTCAACACCAGATCCATCTTCGTCAGGTTCAATATAACCTTTATCGTCTACTTCAAATCCTTTAGGTGGTAAATCCCAACCAGTTGGCTCAT
>CAJWIX010000156.1 GCA_913042175.1 uncultured Flavobacteriales bacterium | reverse complement strand
CACTGTGATCATGTGCTTCAAATAAAGCACCCTCTCTAAAATCAAGTAACTCTATCCCGTCAGCTTTTAGTAAGGTTGTAATTGTTGCATCTTTAGCTAAAGTAGATAAGCCTTTTTCAAGCCAAGGTGTTAAATCTTCTCCAATCCAAAAAACAAGTTTAGCTTCTTGAAGTGCCTTAGCCTCGGAAGGTCTAAGTTGATATTCATGAGGTGAAGCTTCTGCTGGAATGATTAAATTTGGCTTTCCCAGACCATTCATGACTTTTGAAACCAATGAATGTACCGGTGCTATATCAACAGCAACTTTTGGTACATCAGCAACTGCAAAACTTGCACCCAACACAAAAGCTGAACTAATAGAGAAAATTTTATTCGACATACAGGTCTCCATATATTGTAGTAATGTTATAATATAACATTGACTTATATTGATTATAATTTATGTTCAAGAGAAAAATTTCTTCAATCATGAAAAAAAAACAGACAAGCCCAAATATTTCAAAAAATTTTATGGATCATGATCATGAGTTATGCTTTGAAAGTGCCTTGAAGGATTTCAAACAACATTTTATTGAAAAAGAACTTAAGTTAACACCCTTACGCCTAAAAGTATTCCAATTATTACTAAAAGATCATCGGCCTCTCGGTGCTTATCAAATTCTGGACTTATTGCGAAAAGATGGTTTTAGTTCTACACCCCCCATTGCTTATCGAGTTCTTGATTTTCTTATTGAACACGGATTTGTTCATAAGATAAAAAAATTGAATGCTTTCGTTGCTTGTTCCCATCCTGGTAATTCTCATTCCCCAACTTTTATGATTTGTAGAAAGTGTGAGAAAGTTGCTGAAATAAATGAAAAAGAAAGTGGACTCAAGTTTAACAAAGAGACATCATCAGAATTTAAGATTGAAGAAGCAATTATCGAATTAATTGGCATTTGTAAAAATTGTACTAAAATTGAGGTAATTTAATGCTAATTAAAATATCTAGCTTAGATGTTAAATATGGTTATAAAACTGTTTTAAAAAATATGAATCTTACACTTGATGCTGGTGAAATAGTTACAATTGTTGGCCCAAATGGTTCAGGAAAAACTACACTTTTCAAAGCTATAATCGGAGCAATTCCTATAAGTAAGGGGAAAATTTACACAAAACCAAATTTACGAATTGGATATGTTCCACAACAATTGAAAATAGACCAAACATTGCCAATAACAGTCGAGCGTTTTTTAAAGCTTGCACATAAAAACTTCAATAAATCCCTTGATAAAATAGAAGCACTTCTTGGCTCTAAAGATCTTTTAAATATTCAAGTCAATAATTTATCTGGGGGTCAAATGCAAAAAGTGCTTTTAGCTAGAGCTCTAATTAATAACCCTGAAATTTTACTTTTGGATGAAGCAACTAGAGGATTAGATCAGCCTGGCGTTGCATCATTTTACAGAAATATAGAAAATATCCGTAATAGTACCAACTGCGCAATCCTAATGATTAGTCACGATTTACATGTTGTTATGAGTTCTTCCAACAGAGTCATTTGTGTAAATGGTCATATTTGTTGTGAAGGAGCCCCTGAATCTGTAGCTACTTCTCCAGAATACAAAGCACTTTTTGGTTCTGATGTTGATGGTACTTTTGCATTATATCGACATCACCATGATCATAAACACGACTCTAAAATTGAAAGATAACAAATAATGCTAGACGATTTTATGACACGTGCAACCCTTGCCGGAATTGGTGTCTCACTTGCTGCAGCACCTCTTGGTTGTTTTGTAGTTTGGCGTCGTATGGCTTATTTTGGGGAAGCAACCGCTCATGCGGCTATGCTTGGAGTTGCTATTTCATTAACATTTGAATTCTCCATATTAGCAGGTGCCATTTTAGTATCTTTAATAATGGCTTCTTCTGTAACTATTTTGGAAGGGCGATCACTATTTTTGGATACCCTTTTAGGAGTAGCAGGTCATAGTTCAATTGCCGCAGGTCTTGTTATCGTTTCTTTTATTTCAGGAGTAAGGATTGATTTAATGGCATATTTAATTGGCGATATTTTGGCAGTTTCGAATATGGATATTTTGATGATTTGGATAGGAGTAGGAATCATATTTAGTTTAGTTATATGGCGTTGGTCTCCCCTATTATTGGTTACTATGAGTGAAGACTTAGCATCTGCCAGCGGTTATAATCCAAAAAAAGAAAATTTTGTAATTACATTATCTCTTGCAATAGTTGTGGCTGTTGGAATTAAAGTCGTTGGTGTTCTTCTCATCATTGCATTACTAATCATACCAGCTGCTTCAGCTCGATCTGTCGCGTCAAGTCCAGAGTCCATGGGAATTATAGCCGCTGTAATAGGGATTTTATCATCCATATTAGGTTTAAATTCTGCCTATTTATTTGATACTCCTACAGGTCCATCAATTGTATGTGTTGCTTCTTTATTTTTCTTTATATTAATGACAGTAAATGTCGTTTTTAAAAATAAAAATTAATCTGATTTTAAATAGGAAATTTAAATGAACCAAATTAATCAGATACCAGTCACAGTAATTACAG
>CAJWIX010000155.1 GCA_913042175.1 uncultured Flavobacteriales bacterium | reverse complement strand
TCACTTCTTTGGAAACATAATTATGTGACCTTGATCTTTTTATAGTAGGTTCTTCAAAGGCATCTTCTTTGTTTTTTGCAAACCATAAAACATTTTCTAAACCAAAAGAGTCGCCCATAACTGCTCCCTGGTTCACAAATCTATCATATAAAGATGTTGTTTTTTGTTTTCGTCCTTTTGGTAAAGTTTCATTGGGAAATGTCATTATAAATCTTCTTTCATAATTTTCAGAAGATTTAATTGTTCCATATTGAGGTGAAGCATAATCTCCAAATCTTGCAACATCCATTGCCCAAACATCGATCGATGGTTCACCATCAATTATCCATTCAGCAATACATTTTCCAACACCTCCTCCTTGACAAAAACCTGCCATAACACCAACTGCTACCCAATAATTTTTCATTCCTGGAACTGGGCCAATCAATGGACTTCCATCTGGACCAAATGTAAATGGTCCATTAACAATATTTTTAATACCGGCTTTTTCTAATGCTGGCATTCTTTCAAAACCAATTGCTAATCTATCTTGAATATTGTCAAGTTTAGGTTCTAAAAGTTCGTGTCCAAAATTCATTGGTGTACCTTCTACTTTCCATGGAGTAGATTTTTGCTCGTAAGTTCCAAGCAACATTCCTTTGCCTTCCTGTCTAAAATATATATTTCCCTCAAAATCCGTTCCGATTGGAAGTCTTTGATCCCCCATAGCTTCTATTTCTGGAATAGCCTCCGTTATTAAATAATGATGCTCCATAGGTTGAACGGGTAAATTTAATCCTGCTAATTTACCAACTTCTCGAGCCCATAATCCACCTGCGTTAATTACAATTTCTGCATTAATATTTCCTTTATCAGTTATAACATCCCAAGATCCATTCTCTTTCTGCTTGGTATCTTTTACTACTGTATGTGTATAATATTTACCTCCATGAACTTTTGCAGCTTTAGCAAAAGCATAAGTCACTCCGGACGGATCAACTTCACCATCGATTGGATCCCATAAGGCTAACAGATATCTAGATGGATCGATTAATGGATTTTTCTTCTTAACCTCTTCAAGAGAAATAAATTCTTGGTCAAGACCCATATATCTAGCTTTTGATCTTTCTCTTTTTAAATACTCAGCCCAAACATCATTTGAAGCTAAATAAAATCCACCACTAGCTTTAAATCCCGTTGAATGTCCCGACTCTTTTTCTATTTCTTTATATAAACCAATTGTATAGGCCATCATTCTAGAAATATTTGGATCAGAAGATATTACATGGACATTTCCTGCGGCATGCCATGATGAACCTGAGGTTAACTCATTCCGCTCTAAAAGAATACAATCCTTTAAACCAAATTTAGAGAGGTGATACAGAATTGAACATCCAACTACACCACCTCCAATTATTACTACTTTTGCATTTTTTTCCATCAACTTCCTTTATAAAGTTTTGGCAGCATCAGTATTATGTTTTTTCAAAGTAGGATCCGTTCCATGAGCATAATGTTTGGACATGTCTGGATAATATTTGTAAGCAATAGGTTTTCTACCTAATGCTACAGACATTTCTCTAACATGATGAGGTTCTGCTCCACAACATATTCCAATAAAATTAACTTTCATGTTTAAACATTCTTTTGCAAATTCAGCCATTTCAAATCTATTGCAATATAAATTGTCTAAAGCAACTGGGAATGCGTTTCCACCAGGAATACAATTACATCCTTCGTCAACTTGATTCAAAAATCCAGGATGTTGTTCAGTTGTTCTATATGGTACAGGTAGAGCTGCAACATGACAAGAAACAGCTTTTCTTATTTCTGGCAAAAGTTTCATTGTCATTTTAGGACCTCTAAAACAATTAAGCCCAACAACATCAGCGCCATTATCTTCTAAAATTTTACAAGCTTCGCCAGGTGCTATCCCTTCTCGAGTTTTTCCATCTCTTCTAAACGCATAATTACACACTGCAATTAGCCCTGCATCTTTGATTGCTTTTAAAGCAATTTTTAATTCCTCAACCCAAGTAATCGTTTCAGCAATTATAAAATCAACACCTGCTTCTTTAGCCCAACCAATTTGTTCCTCAAACATTTTTTGACATTCAATGTTACTCTTCTTATCATTAGGATCATAAACATTTGTGTTTGCAACATTGCCA
This sequence comes from uncultured Flavobacteriales bacterium, assembly GCA_913042175.1. Classification (GTDB taxonomy): domain Bacteria; phylum Bacteroidota; class Bacteroidia; order Flavobacteriales_D; family Parvicellaceae. Next base: position 735 of record CAJWIX010000155.1, on the reverse strand, counting down.
GCTACCAATAAATTTAAATCTTTAAATTCATCTCTTGCATCTTTTGCAATTTTCAAAGCATTTTTTTGAAGTGGCTCTAGAAGATTTTCTTTACCAATTATTCTTAACTTTTCTCTATGCCCATAATAAGTAAATGCTTGTACTACGTCACTTCCAGCTCTAATAAATTCTCTATGTAATTGAGAAACTACCTCTGGATGTTCTAAAACAACTTCTGGAACGAATGCTCCAGCTTGTAAATAACCTCTTCTTTCCATTGCAAATAAATAACCTTCTGCACAAAGAACAGGTCCCTCATTTAATCTAGTTATTAAATCTTTTGTCATAAATTCTCCTTTTAATAATTAATTTTTAAATTTTAATTTTTAAAGAATTATAGACTCTGAAAATAATTTGAATGTAATCTGAAATAAAATCTGTTTAGATATAAATCAACAAAAGAAAAATACCCAAGCACGATGTATTTTTTTATAAATGCGTTTTTTCCTTTGGACATACAAAAAGATTACATCTAGGAAAGATTGTTTGCAAAACAATTTGTCTACAACTTGCAATTGAATCTTATTTGCATTTAATGAACCAATATGTTGTACTTTTAAAAACAATTAATAGGGAGAAAAATAATGACAAAAATAAAAAACTTTTTGTTTTCTCTCATGTTTATTTTAGGAGTTACCACGTTTAGTGGTGCTGTTAATGCAGCATGTGGGAAACTAGTGATTGCAGAACAGAACT
>CAJWIX010000154.1 GCA_913042175.1 uncultured Flavobacteriales bacterium | reverse complement strand
TCGTAACTCCGTCATCATAAACCATACCGTCCTCATTAAGCATTAAACCATATCGACATTTTCCAATTGCTAGTTTTGACCAAGCGTTTGTATAAACTCTGTTTAAAAATTCAGAGGCATCAGTACCTTGAATATCAATTTTACCTAATGTAGATGCATCTAAAATACCTGCACTATCTCTTGCAGCTTTGCTCTCTCTTTGAACCGCATCGTGCATATTTTCACCATTTTTTGGATAATACCAAGCTCTCTTCCATTGACCGACGTTTTCGAATTCAGCTTTATTTTCAACGTGCCACTCATGAATTGGTGTTTTTCTGAATACATCAAAATATTCACCAACATTTCTACCAACTATCGTTCCAAAAGTAAGAGGAGTGTAGGGCGGTCTAAAAGTTGTAGTACCAAGTTCACCCATTTTAGATCCAGCAGTTTCAGAAATAATTCCTAATGCATGCATATTACCAAGTTTACCTTGATCAGTTCCCATACCTGTTGTTGTGTATCTTTTTACATGTTCGATTGATCTGAAACCTTCTCTTAAAGCTAATTTAATATCTTTAGCTGTTGCATCATTTTGATAATCTACAAAAGGTTTTGTTTTTCCAATAACTTTATCCGATGGAAGTAACCAAATATTTCTCTTTGATTTATTAAAAGAAGATTTAATTTCTAAATCTTCATAATCTGTTTTTTTTAAATTTAAAAATTCTTTTAGAGTTTTAGGTACAGTTAATAATATTTCATCTAAGGTAAAATCTCCATTACATGAACCTATACTAATTTGATCTGATGGATATATATTTGGTATGAAAACTTGATCTTCATCTCTGAATTTTAATTTTCCACCAGATTGTGTAAAAAGATGTACCGCTGGTGTCCACCCACCAGAAATACCAAGACAATCACATGAAATAGATATTTTTGAACCTATCGCTTTTTGACCATCTTTAGAAAGTTGCATTATTAAAACTTTATTAATCCTTTTGTATCCAGAGGTATTCACAACTGTATATCCCTTGTAGACCTTGATGTTATTTTTTTCAGTCTCTTTAATCAATTTCGAATCAATTTCTTCTCTATTATCAATAATAGCCTCTATATTAATTCCTTTTTGATATAAACTAATTGCTGTTTCATAGGCGCTATCATTGTTAGTAAAAAGAACATTTTTTTCTCCACACGCTACACCATAAAAATTAGCATATTTTTCAACAGCTGATGAAAGTAAGATACCAGGACGATCATTATTATTAAAAATCAGTGGTCTTTCCAAAGATCCAGTTGCAGTTATTACTTTTTTTGCTCTTATTTTAAGTAATCTTTGACGAGTTTTACCTTTTCTTTGTTCCAAAGGTAAATGATCAGTTAAATTTTCTCTTGCTAACAGAAAGTTATATCCATGATAGGCAGCTACACTTGTTCTTGTTTTAATTTCTAAATTTTCAATTTTTTTTATTTCATTTATTTCTTTTTCTAACCATGAACTTGAGATTTGATTATTGATCTTAAAATGTTCAGAATTTTGATAAATTGTAGAACCACCTAAATAGGGCTTTTCATCTAATAGAAGTGTTTTGTAACCATTTTTAGCAGCTGTTTTTGCAGCTATAATTCCTGAAATACCAGCTCCAATAACTAAAACATCACAATGAATGTACTTGTGTTCATAAATATCAGGGTCAGGTTCTGTGGGTGATTTGCCTAAACCAGCAGATTTTCTAATGAAATATTCATATTTTTCCCAGAAACTTGCAGGCCACATAAAAGTTTTATAATAAAACCCTGCAGGCAAAATTGGACTTAAGAAATTATTAATTCCCCCTACATCAAAGTTAACACTTGGCCAACAATTTTGACTTGAAGCTTCTAATCCCTCGTAGATTTCTATTTCTGTAGCTCTTACATTAGGTTCTGTTCTTGATGTATTGTTGTGTAGTTGAACTATTGCGTTAGGTTCTTCCGAACCAGCAGTCATTATTCCACGAGGTCTATGATATTTAAAACTTCTTCCAACTAAATGAACATCATTAGCCAATAGGGCAGAAGCCAAGGTATCTCCCTTATAACCAAAGTAAGTTGCTCCATTAAATTTAAATGAAATTTTATATGTTTCATCAATTAACTTACTTGTTTTTACTCTTAAATTTTTTGTCATTATCTATTTAGTCGGAGGCTTTTCACCCATTTTATAAACTGCTTTAATTACATCATTTGATGTATCTCGAACTACATTAAACCATTTTCTACATCCATGTGTGTGTACCCATCTTTCAAATTGGACACCTTTGATATTTTTTCTCATAAACAAATACTCTGCCCACTCATCATCACTTAATTCTGTTGGTTGTTTTGGTCTAACAATATGAGCTTCTCCACCAGCTTTAAATTCGCTTTGTTCTCTCTCACCGCAGTATGGACAATTTATTATAAACATTAATGTGCTACAGCAGCTGCACCGTGTTCATCAACAAGATCTCCACTAATAAATCTATTTATGTTGAAAGCAGCGTTTAATTTATGTGGTTCATCGTTTGCTATTGTATGTGCAAATAAATCACCTGATCCAGGTGTTGCTTTAAATCCACCAGTTCCCCAACCACAATTAAAATATAATCCTTTGATTGATGTTTTGCTAATTATTGGACTAGCATCTGGACAAATATCAACAATACCTCCCCATTGTCTTAACATTCTCATTCTACTAAATATTGGGTATAATTCTAAGATAGCATTTAAAGTTCCCTCAACAATGTCATGACTTCCTTTTTGTGAATAAGAAACGTAATCATCAGTACCTGCTCCAATAACTAATTCACCTTTATCAGATTGACTAACATAAGCATGAACAGCGTTGGACATTACGACAGTATCAATAATAGGTTTGACAGGTTCTGATACAAGAGCTTGAAGCGGCTTACTCTCTAATG
>CAJWIX010000153.1 GCA_913042175.1 uncultured Flavobacteriales bacterium | reverse complement strand
CAATTGGAATGAAGCAACAAACACAACAAGAAAAATTAAAATCGATTGGCATTTCTATGCTTGCTTTAGGAATTTTTCCATTGATTTGGTTTTTATTTCAAGCAATTCTATTTAGGGAACTAACCGAATTAATTTCTAGAAACTTACTTGTTGTTTTTGCTCTAATTGTTGGTTCTACATTTGTTTTTCTGCTCTTTTGGGGCATGGATAAAATTATTAAATTGTCTCCAAAAGAAAATAGAGAATCTTTAGAGGCAAGAATGTTTGCAGGCCCATCATTATTTATGATTTCACTTTTTCTTTTTTATCCAGCAATAAGAACTTTATACATAAGTTTTAAAGATAGATACAGCAATGATTTTGTTGGTTTTGAGAATTATATATGGGCATTTTCTGATCCCGAAATGCTAGTGACTATTAGAAATCAGATAATTTGGTTGGTTTTTGTTGTAACTTTCGTAATATTTATAGGACTTGTAGTTGGTTGGCTGTCTGATCGATTAAATAAGGGGGAAGCTTTTTTTAAATCAATAGTATTTATGCCTATGGCTATTTCTGCTGTAGGTGCAAGTGCTATTTTTAAATTTATTTATGAATATCGACCACCACCGCTTACACAAATCGGAATTATTAATGGAATAAGGGTTTCTGTTGACCGCCTTGGCACACAATGCATGAACAACAGAGTAATTGATGGTGTTTTTAATGGTTTTGATGACCCAAACTGCCTTAAACCTATCGGTTGGTTGCAACAGAGAGATATGACAAACTTACCTTTTACTGAAAGCTTGAATCCAGATGGTTTTGTAAGCAGTATTTTGATAAACCTTCCTGTAAATACAATGCTTCTAATGGTTATTATGATTTGGATGTTTACGGGATTTGCTGCTGTTGTCTTTTCAGCAGGCATTAAAGCTATTCCTTCAGAAATAATGGAAGCTGGACAAATTGATGGTGCTTCTGAATTAAGAGTCTTTCGATCTATTGTTATCCCATATATTAAAAGCACAATAATTGTTGTAGGAACATATATGGTTGTTACTGTTTTAAAAGCATTCGATATAATATACGTTTCTACTAGGGGAGATTTAGAAACTAACTTGTTAGCTGTAAAAATGCTTGATGAGTTTTCTAAGTATAGAAACTTTGGAAGATCGGCAACAGTTGCAGTGTTAATTTTTGTCTGTGTACTACCAATCATTGTTGGAACTGCTATTAGGGAAAGAGAAAATACACAATCATGACTCGACAAACTCAAAAATGGTACGATAAACCCTTTACAAAATTGATATTAGTTACAATTGCACTTACTTGGATATTTCCAGTTTTTGGTTTTGTACTAAGCTCATTTAGACCTGGCGAAGCTATAAAAAGGGAATCTTGGTGGGATGCAATATACACAGGAAAACTTTGGACAGAGCTTACTTTATCAAATTATTCTGAGATATTTTTTGCTGATAATTTAGATAGATCTTTCTACAATTCATTTGCAGTAACAATACCATCTACAATTATTCCAATTACAATTGCTGCATTTGCAGCTTATGCTTTTGCATTTATGGAATTTAGAGGTAAAGAGGTATTATTTTTGTTTGTTGTCGCCTCAATGATAATACCACTACAAATGTCTCTCATACCCCTTGTTCAGCTATTTAAGAGTGGAATTGAAGTACTGGGTATACCAATTATTCCAGCTTTAGACATTAACGGAACATTTGTAGCTACTTGGTTTGCCCATTCAGGTTTTGGATTACCATTGGCTACGTTTTTATTGAGGGATTTTATGATGAGTCTACCTAAAAGTGTTATCGAGTCAGCAAGAATTGATGGCGCAAGTAATATGACTACCTTCTTTAGATTAGTTTTACCTTTATCAGTTGCAGGCATAGCTGCGTTCGCAACTTTTCAATTTTTATGGGTTTACAATGATTTCCTTGTTGCCAATGTATTTTTAGGTGTATACAAACCAGAAAATCTTGTTGTAACTTCTCATGTTTCTCAACTAGCTGTTGGCGCATATGGTGAGGCTTGGCATTTAAGAACTTCAGGTGCAATAATATCAATGATTGTTCCGTTGGCAGTATTTTTTAGTCTTCAAAGATTTTTCATAAGGGGTCTAATAGGGGGAGCAGTTAAGGGTTGAGACCCTTAATTATTTTTCTTTTAATTTTTATAACTTCTTGTACAAACGTTGAGTCTCATTTGTTCGAAATAGAATCAATGGAGGGATCAGACTTAATTAGTACTCGAATATCTATTGATGTTGAACAAAATAGAAATGGAAATGTTACTGTTTCAATACAAGCTTTCCCCAAAAAAGTAGATGAAATTAAAAATTACAAACTAATCTTTGATATGAAATTTAGAGAAGATTATGAAGGAGACTTTCTAGGAGTTTGTGTCGGACCTTCATGGAAAGATTTTGGACCAGGGGAATTTTCAGTTATATTAAATAACAAAAATAATTTTAAAAACTCTATAGTTGGTAAATTTTTGGAAGATAATGATGATGGGTGTGACATATACCATTACTATGTAAGATTTTTTGAAGTTGAAACTTTAGATCAAACATTGTTTTTGATTGGTGTTGCAACAGATTATGCCAAAGAATACCCTGATGCACCATACATTTGGAAGCAAAATAAAAATAATGATTTAGAAATTATTGGCACTAGTAATATAGAGAAATATAGTCTTAATTTTGAATTGAGTAAATAATATGAAGATTGGTCTTGATTGGGGTGGTACAAAGCTAGAGGCCATAGCTTTGGATACAATAACCAATGAGGAACTTGCAAGAAATAGAATTGACTCACCTAAAGATGATTATCAAAAAATATTAAATGCCGTTTGTGGCTTAATAAGTGATACTGCTGGACAAACAAAAGATATAACAGTAGGCATTGGAATGCCAGGTTCTCTTCATCCAAAAACAGGATTAGTACAGGTATCAAACACAAAAGCACTTGAAGGACAAAATGTAAAAAAAGATT
>CAJWIX010000152.1 GCA_913042175.1 uncultured Flavobacteriales bacterium | reverse complement strand
ATCCTCCATATATTCCCAATTCACACTTTCTGTTGCGCCTATGGCAGTTTTTTGAATTTCTCTGTGAGGAGGTTTTGCTGTAATACCGCATAAGTATAGTTTTTCAACAGCCATGGCATCGCAAGTTCTAAACACAGAACCCACATTATGTAAACTTCTCACATTATCTAAAAGAACAATAACTGGGTCTTTTTTTTGCTGTTTAAAATCAGCAATAGAGGCTCTATTTAATTCTTCTAATTTTAGTTTTCTATTCATCTTATGGTAGATGTCTTGATTAAATGATGAATTCCATTATTTTTACAAACATATCTTGCACAACTTAAAAAAGCAAATGCCTAAAGCCAAAACAGAAACTCCTTTAATGCAACAATACAATAGGATAAAAAGTAACTATCCAGAAGCATTGTTATTGTTTAGAGTAGGTGACTTTTATGAGACATTTGGTCAAGATGCAGTAACAACGGCCAACGTTTTAGGTATTGTTCTTACAGCAAGAAATAATGGCTCTTCCAAAATCGAATTAGCTGGTTTCCCACATCATGCTTTGGGAAATTACTTGCCAAAATTGGTACGTTCAGGGCTAAGAGTAGCCGTTTGCGATCAATTAGAAGAACCACAGAAAGGGAAGAAAATTGTAAAGAGAGGAGTTACTGAATTAGTGACTCCAGGAGTAGTGTTGAATGATCAGATTTTGGATAACAAGGGAAATAATTTCTTATCTGCTGTACACTTAGAAAAAAATCTGGCTGGAGTAGCTTTTTTAGATATTTCAACTGGAGAATTTTTTGTTGCAGAAGGAAGTGTGGATTACATTTCAAAATTGGTCAATAACTTTTCTCCCAATGAAGTTTTATACCAAAGAAATAAGGATGCTCAATACCAAGAAAAATTCAATGCTAAAGCCTATACTTTTAGGCTAGATGAATGGGTATTTGAAAAGGATTTTGCTAGCGAAAAACTATTGAATCAATTTGGGATCAAATCATTAAAAGGGTTTGGCATTGAAAAAATGGATTTAGCTGTTACGGCAGCAGGTGTGGTATTGCACTATATTTCAACTGCAGAACATCATAAGATAAGCCATATTTCTAGCATTCAACGGATTGAGAAAGACCATCATGTCTGGATGGATGATTTTACCATAAGTAATTTGGAATTGATTCACTCCCCCCATTACAATGGACATACTTTAGTTGAAATTTTAGATCACACCTCTACTTCCATGGGAGGGCGACTCATTAAAAAATGGATGTTATTTCCTTTAAAATCTTCCAAAGAAATTAACCAGCGTTTAAATCAAGTAGATTTTTTTGTTCAAGATCATGATTCACATGAAGAAGTTAAAAACAAGTTGGAATCGATAGGAGACTTAGAAAGAATGTCTTCTCGACTTGCAGTACTGAAAATTTCTCCTAGAGAACTCAATCAGTTAAAATCATCTTTAGAAATTATAAATCCATTAAAGGAGTGGGCCAAAAAATGTGATAATACAACCATTAAAAAGTGGGCCAAAAATTTATTGGATAACTCCAAAGCAGTTGATCAAATACAATCTACTTTACATGAAGATGCACCTGTAGTTATTGGGAAAGGGCAAGTTATAAATTCGGGATTCCATCAAGAATTGGATGAGCTTAGATCATTGTCTTCTGATGCTAAAGAAGTACTACTATCCATTCAGCAAAGAGAAATTGAGGCTACCGGTATACCAAGTTTAAAAATCGCTTATAATAATGTATTTGGTTACTATTTGGAGGTAAGAAATACCCACAAAGATAAAGTGCCTGAAGATTGGATAAGAAAGCAAACTTTAACATCTGCAGAACGATATATAACTGAAGAATTAAAAGAGTATGAACAAAAAATACTTGGTGCTGAAGACAAGATTTTACAACTTGAACAAGAACTATATCAGCAATTGATCAATGACTTACTTAGTGAAATTCCTTGGATTATTCATAATGCAAAATTGATTGCTCACCTTGATGTTATACAAGGATTTGCTCAAGCTGCAAAAAAATATAATTATGCTCTCCCGAAAATTGAAAATACTCAGGTACTGGAAATTAAAGATGGTCGTCACCCTGTTATAGAAAGATTTTTGCCTTTAGGTGAGGAATATATACCAAATGATATTTACTTGGACTGTAAGTCCCAACAAATCATGATGATTACTGGACCTAATATGAGTGGTAAATCTGCTTTATTGCGACAGACAGCCTTAACGGTAATTATGGCCCAAATGGGATCATTTGTTCCAGCCAGTGCTTGTAAAATAGGTGTGGTGGATAAAATTTTCACAAGAGTAGGAGCCAGTGACAACATATCTTCTGGAGAATCAACTTTCATGGTTGAAATGAACGAAACTTCCAGTATAATGAATAATTTATCAGAAAATAGTTTGATTTTATTGGATGAAATTGGAAGAGGTACAAGCACTTATGATGGTATTTCTATTGCTTGGGCTATAGCAACTTATCTACATGAGCACCCTAAGTACCATCCTAAAACGATGTTTGCCACTCATTACCACGAACTTAATCAAATGTCTGGAAGTTTTAATCGCATTAAGAACTTTAATGTTTCTGTTAAAGAAATGGATAAAAGAATTCTTTTTTTAAGGAAATTGATTGAGGGGGGGAGTGAACATAGTTTCGGTATTCACGTTGCTAAAGTTGCAGGTATGCCCAAAAAAATAGTGAGTGATGCAGAAGAAATGTTGGGTAGACTTGAAAATAATACTTCCTCTAACAAAGCAGATAAGAATTTAAACAAAAAAGAAACAAAAGAAGGAGAACCACAGCTTAGTTTTTTTCAGTTGGACGATCCAGTATTGAGTGAAATTAGAAGCCAAATTGAAAATTTGGATATAAATTCATTAACGCCTGTAGAGGCACTTTTAAAGCTGAATGAAATTAAAAAAATGGTAGGAGGGTAAATTTTAATTTTCTTTTATCAAAATTTAATTATTTTTGCCGTCCAATTGTTCT
>CAJWIX010000151.1 GCA_913042175.1 uncultured Flavobacteriales bacterium | reverse complement strand
AGTCGGTTTATAAAATTTTTGGTGAAAATGCCAAAAAAATGCTTCAAGAAGCAAACGGCAATGTAGACGCAAAAACTTTTCAAGATAACGGGTGTATAGTTGGAGTGAATAATGCTTCTTTTGAAGTTGCAAAAGGAGAAATGCTGGTTGTCATGGGCTTATCTGGATCAGGCAAGTCAACTCTACTTAGATGTATTTCTAGATTAACTGAGGCAACAGGTGGAAAAATTTTTATTGAAGGTCAGGATTTATTACAATTAAATAATAAAGAACTTATTGATCTTAGAAGAAATAAAATGGGTATGGTTTTTCAGAGTTTTGCATTACTCCCACATAAAACTGTTGTAGAAAATATAGCTTTTCCACTTCAAATAAAGGGAATTAAAGTTGAGGAAAGTATTGGTAAAGCAATGGAGATGGTAAAGCTAGTTGGTCTTGATGGAAGAGAAAACTATTTTCCAAGAGAACTTTCTGGAGGACAGCAACAAAGGGTTGGTATAGCAAGGTCTCTTGCTGTAGAGCCAGATATATGGTTTTTAGACGAACCATTTTCAGCACTAGATCCTTTAATTAGAAAAGAAATGCAAGACGAATTTTTAAGACTTCAAGAGCAATTAAAAAAAACAATTATGTTTATAACCCATGATTTTGATGAAGCTTTGAAACTTGCTGATCGTATTGCAATTATGAAAGATGGTTTAATCGAACAATTAGATACTCCTGCTAAGATTGTTTTAAATCCAGCAACAGAATATGTAAGAAAATTTACTGAAGAAGTGCCAAGAGAAAAAGTTTTATTAATAGAGGATGTTATGGATAAATCCACAGATAATGTGGGTGATTTAAACGTTTTAAGAGATGAGGTGATAGAAAATGTTGCTGAAAAAATTCTTACTCAGGAAAAAACAGTAGGTGTTATTGATGATAAAAATAATTTAATTGGTTCAATCAATCCCTCAAAAATAATTAACACAGTTTTTGGTGGAAGAAGAAACGGAAATTAATTATGGAAATTTTAAAGAAATATCCAAAATTATTTCAATGGTTATTTTTATTACTTGTTTTTTTTGGTTTATGTTTTGCAATTGATGTTCCCGAAACATATAAATTTATAAGAGGTCAAGCAGAATTTGTTAAGGATCCAAATCAAAGTACATATGTTTTTCTTGGTAAAGAGGTAAGATATTACGCCTTTGATGTTTTTTGGAGGCTACCTCCTTTGTTAGGATGGCTACCTATTTGGATTAACGATTCATTATTTTTTTTAATGAATGAGTGGATGCCATTAGAGTTTTGGAATGAAGATACTCAAGAATTTAAAACTCGACCTTTATTATTAGAAGTAAGTAGAAAATTGACGTTTTTCATGACTTTTTTAATTGAATTGATAAGAGAAATTTTAATAGGAGGCATAAATACAATAGTTACATTTACAGGATGGGATTGGATTAGTGATAATCCTTGGGCAGAATTGCCTGGTTTACCGTGGACAATAGTTACTGCAGGAGCAGTATTGCTTAGCTATCACTTAAGTGGAAAGGGTCTTGCATTATTTGCAGGCTTAACAATGGTTTATATTTCCATTTTTGGTCAATGGAAACCATCTATGCAAACTCTTTCTTTTATATTAGTTGCTGCCCCCTTATCATTTATATTTGGTTTGGGTTTGGGTATTGCAGCATTTAGAAATAAACGTGTAGAGAAAGCACTTTACCCAATACTTTTAGTTATGCAAACCATGCCACAATATGCAGTTTTAGTTCCTGCAATGGTTTTATTTGGAGTCGGTGATCATGCTGCAGTAATCATAACTATGGTAGTTGCAATTCCACCGATGATATTATTAACCATATTAGGTTTAAGAGCAGTCCCTCCAGAAGTTATAGAGGCAGGTAAAATGAGCGGATGTAACAATTGGCAACTAATGTTCAAGGTCTTAATTCCAACAGCAAGAAGAGATATTTTGATTGGTGTAAACCAAGTTATTATGGTTTGTTTTTCTATGGCAGTTATCTCAGCATTTATAGCTGCAAAAGGTTTGGGATATAATTTATTATTAGCATTAAATAGACTTGATATCGGTTTGGCATTAGAAGCAGGATTGTGTATCAGTTTAATTGCAATACTTTTAGACAAAATGTCATTAGCTTGGGCTAATAAACAAGAAGATTATTTTGGCAACCTTACGTTTATACAAAGAAATAAAAATATTTTATTTTTTGTTGGAACAGTAATTGTTGGGATTTTACTTGCATATATAGGAACTTATTTGTTTAAAGGAACTCATAATTATTTATTTGAAGTTCCACATAACAAAGGAATATCAACTGCAGATTTTTGGAATAGAGGAGTTGATTGGATATTTGATACTTTTTTTGTTTATATAAAAGCGTTTAATACTTGGTTAATTCAAGACGTTCTTCAACCGATGAGAGCCTTGTATTTAAGAATGCCTGCTATAGCTACTATAGTCTTAGTAGTAGGTGCAGGATATTTAATTGGTGGAATTCGTTCAGCTTTAATTGTATGTGGTTTAACATTGTTTATAGCATTAAGTCCTTGGTGGGATAGAGCTTTAGTTACAACTTACATGGCAACTTTTGGAGTAATTGTATCTTGTACTATCGGTTTTATAGTCGGCACTCTAAGTTTTCAAAACAAACATTCAGCAAGCTTTATGCTAGGAGTTTGTGATATTTTTCAAACATTTCCTTCATTTGTTTATTTAATTCCAGTTATGATGTTGTTTGGTATAACAGATACATCTGTTTTAATTGCTGTAATTGTGTATGCAACAATTCCTGCAACTAGATATACAATAGAAGGACTCAGAAGTGTTCCAGCAGGCCTACATGATGCAGCTACTATGTCAGGTGTTAATAAATTTCAGAGATTAACTAAAATAGAATTTCCATTAGCCTTCCCACATATGATGCTCGGTATTAATCAAACAATAGTTTTTGCATTATTTATGGTAATTATTGGAGCTTTCATAGGGACTGAAGATTTAGGTCAGTACATTTTAAAAGCTCTATCTGATAAAAATGGAGCAGGAATTGGACTAACACTTGGTGTCTGTGTTGCGTTCATTGCTTTAATTTTTGATAATTTGATAAGAAGTTGGGTAGAAAAAAGAAAAAAACATCTTGGCATAGCTTAGTATTTTGAAAAAATTTATTGTC
>CAJWIX010000150.1 GCA_913042175.1 uncultured Flavobacteriales bacterium | reverse complement strand
ACTTTATAGTTTATCAACTCTACAAGAGAAAAATTTTCATTAAAGTTTAAAGTTCTATAACTTTAGAAAAAAAAATTATGAAAAACTTAGTTTATACAATCGCAGGTTTATTTCTTTTGTCTGCTTGTCAAACTGCTCCTTGTGAGTGTGAAAAAGAAACTAATGGCTTTGGTCCATTTGAAGGTCAGTCAGTTTATCTTGGTTCTCAGGAAACCGTTGATGTATTTAATGCTATTGATGCAGCTTGGGCGGCAAGAGATTATGAAACTCTAAAATCTTATATTGTTGATGGAGGAAATTTCTCTTTTGCTGACGGCACTGTAGTTACAAATGGTGATGATTTTGTTGCCTATATTGATGCTGAATATCAGCAGGCTATTGAAAGCGGTTCCGAATGGGGATGGAATACAGATTACGCATTTGCGGCATACCCAGCAGGATCTGATGATCCAGAAGCATGGAATCAAGATGGTCAATGGGTAAATGCTCAATTTACTTCCGCTGATGGAAGATATGTTGAGTGGTACCACATAGTTGATGGTAAACTTAATGCTTGGAATCAAGCCAAAGCAACTATACCTGCAGAATAAAATTAAAATCTTTGATTAATTAAAAGCTCATAGAAATATGGGCTTTTTTATTTTACTCAATTATTTTAAAAGAATGTAATTTGAGCTTTAAATTTTGTAATTAATTTATAATTAAAAAATTAATTAAAATACCTGATCCAGGAGCACCACCATTTAAATCAATTGTAAATGTTCCACTTCCTGCCACAACCTGCGTAATATATCTGGTTGAATCAGAATTTTGGGCAACAGTACAAATTATAATTGAATTTGCATCAACATAACTGTTTGAAATATTAATAGAAGACTGTCCTGAATTAATTTTAACTCTACCAACAGTTGCATTAATGGTTGTTACACCACTACTTCCTCCAGAATTATCAATTGTTTTTCCTGAATTTGTAATTGAGTTTGTTGTAAGTGAAGTAATGGTTGTTGATGCTATAGTTCCTCCCTCAACCTTATCTCCAGAAATTTGATTATTTGCTAAAGTTAAAGTACCCCCTGAAACATCGATTGTTTTACCTGAACCAACAGTAATATCAGATGTAGAAATTGTACTACCATCAATATTACCACCATCAATATTTACAGAATTATTATCTTGCGTTGCCATTGTTCCTAATCCTAAGGAACTTCTAGCTGTTGCTCCTGATTCAGTAATGAAATTTGTCCCATTTCCTACAATAAAATTATCATCATTAGGGCTAAGATCTACTATATCAAAAAGGGAAGATGCAGAGAGCCAATTTATTTTAGATTCAGAATTATCCCAGAAGATAAATCTATCAGAATTTGGATCACTCAAATCTTGAAATCCTAAATGATTTAAATTAAAAGTTGTTGTTGAGAGACTAAGACCTGTACCTGCAGTATATTCCGTATTAGTATCGGTTGAAGATATAGTTACTGCTCCAGCATTTTCTGTAATCGTAACATTGGTGCCAGCTGTAAAAGCAAGGGTCTCACTATCTGCTAAAGTATTCCCGCCAGCTGTTACTGATCGTACAGTATCCGTGTCTGTTACAGTAGTCGATATCGCATTGTTTCCATCAATCGATATCCCAGTGCCTGCAGTATATTCCGTATTAGTATCGGTTGAAGATATTACACCATCTGTAATGTCAATGTTTGTGCCTGCAGTAAGTCTATCAGTTAAATCATTATATGATCCTGAACTTGCAACAGATGATAGCCCCAAAACATTTCTTGCTGCGGCTGCATCTAATGCTGTAATTACAGCAACCATAGGAGCAGTTGATGAACCAGTCCCACCATTAGCAATTGGTAAGATACCATCTACATCATCAGACAAATTTATTTTATTGACAGTTATCTCATTATTATTTAATGATAAATAATCCTGCCCAGTAATTTCCAAGTTACTTCCCGAAGAATTTGAGTACAAAGCAAATGGTACACTTAAAAGTTGAGTAGTGTCCTCTGCTATATAATTGAAACCTCCTTCAGGGTCAACTTCAACTTTTAAAAAATATGAATCAATACCCCAATCAATTTCTGAAAGATCATCTGTTCCAGAACCTTTTCCAATAATCATAGTCGCTAAACCATTGATATTAGTTGTCACAGTATGTTCTTCTTCAAAAACAATTGAGCCTAGTTCAGTACCTTTCAAGATTGTGAATCTGAAACTTACTTCCTGATTTGAGACTAATGATCCACTATTAGCTCTAACAACAGACTGATAAGTAAACTGAGATGGCGCTTGAGAAATTAAAAAGTTTGTTGTGAATAAAATTAAAATCAATAAGATTTTATCGCAGAGTTTCATGACTTTAAGTTAATTATTTTTCAAAACTTTAAAGCTTTTTATCAATCCGCAAAAGCCATAAAATGCAAATATATAGGTTCCGTTTGAGTAATTTTCAACATCAACAGTCGTTGAGCCTTCAAGAGTCCGCTCATAAATTAACCTCCCCGCAATATCAAATATTGTTAATTTCAATTTTGGCTCATCAATAGTTTTTATGTAAACTATTTTTGAGGATGGATTAGGGTATACAGAAAGTTCGATTGATGCAAGCCTAGAACAATCATATATGTTAAAAGCGTACTGGACGCCCTGAATAAAATCAAGGTTTAATGTTGATGAGTTAGATCCAATAGTATTAATCTTAAGCTGACCAACACTATAGCTTAAATTAATTCCATTAGAATTAATATTTCCCCCAGTAGTATTTATTGAGTTTTGTCCATATGATGAAATCAATGGAATAAGTAATATAACGTAAAATAAAATTTTATTAAGCAAGTGAATAAGGTAAAGAAGAATGATGTAATATGATTTTTAAATCTCCTAAATCATCCTTGATGTAAGCAAATGTATACTCAACCTTTGTTTTATTTCCATTTAGGTCGGTAAAAAAATAATTCCCCATTGCAAGTGCCATTGATTCATAAATATTTATTGAATCATTTTGAAACTCAACTTGAGTCCAAGGATTAATCGCAAAACCTCCATCTTCATTATAGTCAGGATCAGCCCCTATAAAGTAAGAAAGTGCTCCCTGAATATCATTTCTAAATTGTTTATCAGCTGCTTTTGTAGGTTTAAATTGTACTGACCCATTTTCAAAATTGTACATTTTATTAATGAAATCTAAAGTATACATTCTGCATTCTTTAAAAGAAT
>CAJWIX010000149.1 GCA_913042175.1 uncultured Flavobacteriales bacterium | reverse complement strand
GATGCTATTGATCCAAAACATAAAGAAATTGCTTTTGTTAAAAAAACAAATTCACATATCGCAGTTTGGGAAGGACCTAAACTTGATAAAGAAAAAACATATGAACTAAGTGGTATCAAAACTGTCTATTGGCTTGAAGATTTCAAAGATGTTTTTCAAGAATTAAGTACTCAATGCAACAAATTTTATTTTAATACTAATGAACATTATCGCCAAGCTGTAGAGACAGAAACTAGAGAAGACAGATTTATAAAATGGTGCAAAAACCAATATCCTGCTCATAATGTAGCAAAAAGTAATCCTATTTTACAAAAGTTGAGATCAATTAAAGATGATCAGGAAATTGCACAAATTAAAAAGGCATGCGATATTACTGAAAAAGCTATGCGTAGAGTAATCTCTTTTTTAAAGCCTGATGTTTGGGAATATGAAATAGAGGCTGAATTAGTTCATGAATGCATCAAAAGTAGATCAAAGGGATTTGCATACCAGCCAATTATTGCATCTGGATTCAACGCTAATATATTACATTATACATTAAATAATAAAAAATGTAAATCAGGTGAATTAGTTTTAATTGATGTAGCAGCAGAGTATGGTAATTATTCAGCAGATGTTACTAGAACTTTTCCTGTTTCTGGAATTTATACTGAACGTCAAAAGAAGGTTTATAATGCAGTTTTAAATGTAAAAAATGAAGCAACCAAACTTCTTGTCACTGGAACACTTTGGAAAGAATATCATAAAGAGGTGGGCAAGATTATGACATCAGAGCTTATTAGTATTGGCCTTTTAGATAAGTCAGATGTTCAAAACCAAGATCCCAAGTACCCTGCATATAAAAAATACTTTATGCATGGTACGTCACACCATCTTGGCCTAAACACGCATGATTACGGCCTGTTAAATATACCTATGGAATCCCAAATGGTATTCACGGTAGAACCTGGAATATATATCCCAGAGGAAGGTTTTGGTATTCGTTTAGAGGATGATGTTGTTATACAAAACTCTAGTGAACCTATTAATCTTTCAAAAAACATTCCTATTGAGATTGAGGAGATTGAAAGTCTAATGAATAAATGAACGATTTTTTATTCATTATGTTTAATTGTCAAACAGAAACTTTTTGATTATTTCCTCTTTGCCAAAAATAAAGTATGGTGAAAAGAATAATTAAAATTCCAGGAAAAGATATCATGTAAGTTAATGTTTGTTGTCCTGCTGCAAGTTCAAGTTCTGTGCCTGTTAAGCCTAATGAGCTTTGAACTTCTCTTGAACTGTCAATCCACGACCCTATTATTGGTTGAAAAATTGAAGTAGAAAACATTCCCATTCCACCAACAATTGACATCCCAAGAGCTCCACTTTCAGGGATTTTTTCTGCTACAAAACCAATCATATTTGGCCAAAAATAACAAATACCTAATGCAAAGAAAATAGCAGCAACATATACCATTGCTCCTGTTTGAGTACTGAATAAAAATATTCCAATAGCACCTAAAACAGCAGATCCTAAAAGAACACCTGTTTGATCAAACTTGTGTACTATTTCTCCACCAAAGTATCTTCCTACAGCCATTAATCCTGTAATCAGTGCTAATATTACCATTGGCTGTGCACCACTATTTGACATAATCAAGCTTGTCCATTGTTGAGGGCCAAATTCTGAAATTGCTGTAAGAGCCATACAAATAAGGATAAATATATATATGGGTGAAGCCATTGCTTTAAAATTTTCTGATACAGAGGTAGCTGCTTTTACTTTAGGCCTTGGAAATTCCTGACCTAGAAATAAATATGCATAAATAATTGTAGGGATCATAATAATCCAAATTTGTGATTGCCATCCCAAATTAGCTTTAGTCATAAACAAAGAAACTAAACTTCCAAGGACTATTCCGCCTGGAAACCACATATGAAATCTATTAAGTAAAGTATTCATCTTTTTGCCTTCATAAGCATCAGCAATCATTGGATTACAAGCTGCTTCAGTACAACCATTACCAATTCCAATTAATAATGTAGACAAAAGTAATCCAGTGTATCCCCCAGAATAAATAGTAAGAATAATACCTAGAGTATGTGTTAAAAAAGCGAATTGCATAATTCTTTTTGCTCCAATGCTATGATAAAAAAGACCTCCTAAAATCATAGAGATTGGAAATCCCAAAAACCACATTGAATTGATAAATCCCAATTGTTTAGCGTCTAAAAGAAATTCTTCGCCAAGTTGAGGTAATATTCCTGCTCTAATACTAAAAGAAAATGCAGTTGTTATTAATGCAAAACAACTACCATAAAATAGTCTATTCGAATTTGTCATTGTAAAGTTTATTTCAATTTGTCCCTTAAAGATATGTGATTTTATAAAACAGTAGCAAATGAAATTATTTAAATTAAAAACTAATCAAAATTTAATGACAATTACAGTCAGTATCACAATTTTTGTTGTTTAAGGATTTACCCTTAAAAATAAATCTTCGAAATAAGAAATATAAAGCTCCAACACCAGAAATTACTACCAAGATAATTTGAAACATTTCCATTCTAAGACAAAATTTGATAAGATATCAGTGAAATTATGTAAGCTAAAAGTGTCATTGATAAAAGTTGAATCATAGGCCACTTCAATGTGTTTGTCTCTTTTTTTACAACAGCAAGTGTACTCATACACTGCATAGCAAAAGCATAAAATAACATTAGTGAAATACCAGTTGCATAATTAAAAACGGGTTTTCCATCTTCTCTCTTCTCTGAAGCCATTTTATTCTTAATAGTTTCTACTTTATCACTCTGAACGTTATATATAGTAGCTAATGTTCCCACAAAAACCTCTCTAGCGGCAAATGAGCTAATCAGCGCAATCCCAATTTTCCAATCATAACCTAAAGGAGAAATAATAGGCTCTATTAATTTTCCCATTTTTCCTAAGTAAGAATTTTCTAATTTGAAAGAGTTTATTTTAGTTTCGAGTTCTATTTGACTTAAACTCGGGTGATTCTGTTTTAATATATTTTCAGCCTCAATAAATTCTTTTCCAGGACCAAATGATGCTAAAATCCATAATATAATTGATATTGCCAAAATTATTTTGCCTGCCTCTGTTACAAAACTTTTAGTTTTTTCCCAAACTGTAATTCCTATATTTTTAATCAAAGGAAATTTATAGTTAGGCATTTCTACAACAAAATAACTCTTGAATTTTGTTTTTAAAATTTTACTATATAAAAATGAAGACACTAATGCCATTATAAATCCAGATAAATACAATAACATTAAAACAAGCCCTTTAAAACTGAAACCTAAAATAGAACC
>CAJWIX010000148.1 GCA_913042175.1 uncultured Flavobacteriales bacterium | reverse complement strand
GACGGATTTGAAAGTGCCATTGACCCGGAAGACCCCAATATTGTGTATGCTCAATCCCAGTATGGCTGGTTGGTAAGGTATGATCGCAGATCTGGAGAGCGAGTGGGTATAAAACCAATGGCTCATGATAGCATGTCTGCATTGCGATGGAACTGGGATGCTCCATTGTTAGTTAGCCCTCATAATAACAAACGATTATATTTTGCAGCAAATAGATTATTTAGAAGTGAAAATAGAGGGGATAAGTGGAAATGTGTAAGTCCAGATCTTTCTCAACAAATAGATAGAAATAAACTACCTGTAATGGGAAGGGTGCAAAGTGCTGATGCAGTCATGAAGAACAAATCTACTACCATGTATGGTAATATCGTAGCACTTGATGAATCTCCTTTGCAAGAAGATTTATTGTACGTAGGATCTGATGATGGATTAATACACGTTACAGAAAATGCTGGTGGTCAGTGGAGCACCTACAGTAATTTCAAAGGAGTGCCAAAAAACACATATGTAAATGCACTTATTGCATCAAAACATAATGTTAATACAGTTTATGCAGTTTTTAACAACCATAAAAATGGCGATTTTAAACCATATGTTATGGTTAGTAATGATAAGGGAAAAAATTGGAAATCTATAAGTGCTAATTTACCAACAAGAGGTACTGTTTACGATTTAGCAGAAGATCATATTCAGTCAGATTTACTTTTTGTAGGTACTGAATTTGGGGTGTTTTTCTCTTATAATGGTGGAGAAGAGTGGAAACAACTAAAAGCAGGTTTACCCACTATAGCTGTAAAGGATATTGAAATTCAAGAAAGAGAGAATGATTTAGTCTTAGCTACATTTGGTAGAAGTTTTTACGTATTAGATGACTATTCTTCACTAAGAAGTTTAAAATCTAATATGGATTCAAAAGCAGCCATTTTTGAAATTAAAAAATCTTTAATGTACATGGATGCTAGGCCTTTAGGATTAAGAGGAAAAGGTTCGCAAGGTGAATCCCATTACACAGCAAAAAACCCACCTTTGGGAGCAGTAATTACATACTTTTTTAACGACACACTTAAAACGAATAAACAAAATAGAAGAAAAGCAGAAAAGCAATTAATTAAGAAGAATGAGGATGTGAAATACCCCACATTAGAAGAGTTAAGAGCAGAAGATAGGGAAGAAAAGCCGTACCTAATTTTCACTATATATGATAAAGATGGCAATGAAGTAAGAAAAATGGTGGAAAGACCTTCCCTTGGTTTAAATAGAATTGTTTGGGATTTTAGAATGACCCCACAGAGCAATATCAAATTAAAATCATCTCAGCCTGGAAGATATGGGGAAGCCAATGCTGGTCCATTAGCCTTGCCAGGAACATATTCTGTCTCTCTTCAAAAGGTTGTTAACGGAGTGGCTACAACTATGGTAGATAAAACTCCTTTTGAATGCGAATGGCTTGAGCAGCTCACTTTACCAGCAGAAAGCAAAGAAGAGTTGTTAGCATTTCAGCAGAAAGTAGATCGATTAAGAAAAGCCATTGGTGCTGCTGGTGAAGTCTTGGAAGAAGATAAAAAGCGATTAAAATTTATTGGCGCTGCGATAAAGTCTTACCCAGGCTTGGATGTGCAATTTATAAGCAAAGTAAAATCATTAGATAAAATAAGAGACGACATTGCTGTAAAGATGTACGGTGACCCATCTTTGAGCAAACGAGATATTGAACAAAATGAGTCTATAGCTTCAAAAGTTGGTATTGTTATATGGAATATGTGGAGAAACAGATCTAAACCAACAGAAACCAACAAAATGCTTTATGATAATGCGTCAACTGGTTTTGAAAAAGTAATTAGCCAAATGACAAGCCTCGATAAAGAGATTAAAGTATTAGAAAAGTATCTTGAAGATAATGATGTACCTTTTACACCTGGTAGAGGTTTAATCATGAAATGGAATAAGGAATAGTTCTAAAAACCAGTTTTAGAATAATTCTTATATTTTTTAGGGTCAAATTCATATAGAATTGCTTTTCTTCCTCGGGTATTTCGTTGTACTTTTTTAATTTCTTTGAGAAAGTCCATTTCAAGTATTCTTCGTCTAAAGTTTCGTTTATCAAATTTTTTACCCAAAAAACAAGAATACAAATCTTCTAATTCATTCATGGTGAATTGTAATGGAAGGAGGTTTTTCCCAAGAGGTCTATATTTCATTCTTCTTTTTATTCTCTTATTGGCAAAATCAATGATGTCATCATGGTCAAATACAAGATCTAATGATTTGTCAATTTTTTCAAATCTAGCATTGTTCTCTTCATTTAGCTTTATGCTGTCTTTTTCTAAGTTAATTAAGCCATAAAACGAAATATCTATTATTCTTCCAGATGGATGGCGATATACTTTTCCAAATGCATTTAATTGTTCAACATATATATCTTTATTTCCTATATTATTTTCTAATATTTCACTGCAAACTTCTTCTAATGATTGATTAGGCTTAAGCATTTGATGCGGGAGTACCTTACCTCCTTTAAATGGTTCATTATCTTTATCAATAATTAGTACTTTCTTTTGTTCTTCATCATAACAAAAAATACAGATGCTTACAGAAACACCAATGTTTAGAAAATTTTCCATGAATAATTGTATTAGTGTATTATTTACACTAAGATAATTAATTTATCACACCAGACCCAATTAGTTCATCATTTTTATACCAAGCAACAAACTGTCCAGGTGTGATGCCACGTTGAGGATTATTAAAAGAAATAAGTAATTCGTTATTGTTCTGTATGAGTTTGGCTTCAGTTAAAGCTTGTCGGTAACGAATTCGACATTGGTAGTTTTTAGATTCGCCTATTTCTAATTTTAATCCTTCTCTAATCCAATGAACATTATAATTTTTTACAGTTAACCCTTTTCTATATAGACCAGGATGGTCTTCTCCTTGACCAACATAAATGATATTCTCTTGTGTATTTGTTCCGATTATAAATAAAGGTAGAGGCGTACCACCAATGTTGAGTCCTTTTCTTTGGCCGATTGTGAAATAATGAGCCCCTTCATGTTCACCTACTATTTTACCCATAGAAGAATCTAAAACATATGAACTATGTAAGTTGTTATGGACTTTAAATGTTTTATGATTTCTGTCAATTTCAATAACTTTACCTTTTTTTGGTTTTAACTGTTGTTGTAAAAAAACAGGTAATTTTACTTTGCCAATAAAACATAATCCTTGAGAATCTTTTTTTTCTGCTGTGTTAAGTCCAATTTTTTTAGCCAATGCACGTACTTCAGTTTTTTTAAGGTCTCCAATGGGGAAAAGTGCTTTTGAAAGCTGTTCTTGATTCACTTGACATAAAAAATAGCTTTGATCTTTTGT
>CAJWIX010000147.1 GCA_913042175.1 uncultured Flavobacteriales bacterium | reverse complement strand
TAGACAAGAAATTAAAAATTTCTGTTGTTGGATGTGGAGGAAGAGGAACTGGAGCTGCAGTTCAAGCTCTTCGTGCCGATAAAAATGTTGAATTAGTAGCTCTTTGTGATGCTTTTGAGGATAGACTTGAAAGAAGTTTAAATGCGATAATTGATGAACTTGAGGGAGAATTAGATATTAAAGTAAAAGATAAAAACAAATTTGTTGGATTTGATGGCTATAAAAAAGCTATTGATTTGGCTGATGTGGTGATTCTCGCTACACCACCTGGTTTTAGACCTCAACATTTTGAGTATGCTGTCAATAAGAGTAAACATATTTTTATGGAAAAGCCTGTTGCAACAGATGCTGCAGGTGTTAGAAGAATTTTAGAATCTGCCAAGCTAGTAAAAGAAAAAAAACTAAATGTAGTTGTAGGACTACAAAGAAGATATCAACTAAGTTATCTTGATATTTTAAAACAAGTTAGAAGAGGTGTTGCTGGAAAAATTATTTCTGGAACTGTAAAATGGAATGGACACGGAGTTTGGGTAAGAAAAAGAGAACCACAACAATCAGAGCTTGAATATCAAATGAGAAACTGGTACTATTTTAATTGGCTTTGCGGAGATCATATTGTTGAACAACATATTCATAATTTGGATGTTGCAAATTGGTTTTTAGATGAACACCCTATTTCTGCACAAGGTATGGGAGGAAGAGAAGTGAGAAAAGGAATTGATCACGGTGAAATTTTTGATCACCATTACGTTGAGTTTAAATATCCAAGTGGGGCTGTTATACATAGTCAATGTAGACATCAACCTGGAACTTTAAGAAAAGTTAATGAAGTGCTAGTTGGCACCAAGGGAGTGATTAATTTGAGAAATGGTGGTGTAGTTACAATAAATGATCACAATGGAAATTTATTACACAAATATGATCCTAAGAATGATATTAGTCCTTATCAAATTGAACACAATAAATTATTCAAATCAATAAGATCTGGTGGACAAATAGATGACACTGAATACGGAGCTACAGCTACTATGACTGCAATTATGGGAAGAATGGCTACATATTCAGGAAAATTAATTGAATGGGAGTCTGCAATGAATGCTGATGAAAAATTAGTTCCCGATAATTTAAGTTGGGGAAGCACAGCACCTGTTTTACCAGATAATCAAGGTAAATACAAAGTTCCTGTTCCTGGAAAAAGTGTGTAATGAACTTTAGATTGTTTTATTCACTAATTATATTTTTCACTTTAATAGGATGTAGTGATAGTGACATTGATTCAAATGAGATTGAACAAGAAATAACTTATCCTAGAGAATTTTATATTACTCACAATTCACAAAACAGACGATATATTTTTTATAAGCCAAAAAATTTACCAGAAAACTCCCCACTTGTTTTTGTCTTACATGGTTATACTAGTAATTCCAATAATATTATGAACTATTCTAGAATGAATAGTATTGCTGAAGAAAAAGGTTTTGCAGTTTGTTATCCTCAAGGAACTAATAATGAAATGACAGGCATGCCTCACTGGAACGCCAATATAAAACCTATGAGTTCTGTACCAGATTCTGATTTTTTAACTCAGTTGGCAAGGCTTCTGCAAGATCAATATAAATTGAGTAAAGAAAATACTTTTGTTAGCGGCATGTCCAATGGTGGTTTTATGAGTTATACATTAGCATGCGAACAAAGTGGAACTTTTAAAGCAATTGCATCAGTTACAGGAACAATGAGCGGATATGATTGGAAAAATTGTAATCCCGATTATAAAATTCCTATACTTCAAATTTCAGGTACTAATGACAGAACAGTACCTATGGATGGATCCATGTCAACAGTTTGGGGATGGGGAGGTGCACCAAAAATTGAAGATATAATTGACTATTGGTCTAATATTAATAGCTGTTCTAGTTCAGAAATTATTAACCTACCTAACAATAATTCAGCGGATAACTCTTATGTAATTCTTGAAAAAAGATTTACATCAGAATCAAAAGATGATGTTAGATTTTATACTGTACATGGTGGTGGTCATGACTGGCCAGGTGCATGGGGAAATATGGATATAAATGCTAGTGAAGAAATATGGGATTTTTTTAGTCAACACTTAAAATAAAATTTATGAAAAATTATAATAGGAGAAAATTTATGCAAACATCTAGTTTGGGTGTAATTGCAGCCTCATCACTAAGTATAAATTGTCAAAATAATTTAAACTCTGAGAGACAAGGTTCTTACATGGGTGATTTTGCAGATAAACCAAATGATAATATTCGAGCTGCATTTATTGGTATAAATAGAGGAAGTACCCATTTAAAGAATTTTGCTACAATTCCAGGAACTGAAGTAGTAGCTCTTTGTGATTTATATGAAGACATTGTTCAAAGAGAATTAAATAAGCTTAAAACATATAATGCTAATTATTCAAATCTAAAAACCTATTGGGGTGATGAAAATAAATGGAAATTAATGCTAAAAGAGGTGAAACCTGATGTTGTATTTATTAGTACAAACTGGAGAAGTCATGCACCTATGGCAATACAGTGCATGAAAGATGGTGCTCATGCATTTTCTGAGGTACCACTTGCCATAACACTAGAGGAAATGTGGGAAATTGTTAACACATCTGAAAAAACAAAAAAACATTGCATGATGATGGAAAATGTTAATTATGGAAGGGATGAGCTAATGTTCTTAAATATGTGTAGAAAAGGTGCTATTGGAGAGCTTTTACATGCTGAAGCTGCATATATTCATGAGCTAAGGTGGCAAATGTTTAACACTGAAAGAGGGACAGGAAATTGGAGGACATTACATTATGCTGAAAGTAAAGGAAATTTATATCCAACGCATGGATTAGGACCTGTTGCTCAATACATGAATTTAGCTAGAAATGAAGACAATTTTAAACACTTAGTATCACTTTCATCTCCTGCTATCGGAAGGAATAAATTTGCAAAAGAAAACTTTGATTCAGATCACAAGTGGAATAAGATGGATTTTACTAATGGAGATATGAACACCTCAATAATTAAAACAAACTTAGGTAGAACTGTAATGGTTCAATGGGATGAAACAAGTCCTAGGCCCTATTCCAGGCTAAATTTGATTCAGGGTACTAAGGGAACATTGGCTGGTTTTCCAACTAGAGCTGCTTTTGAAAATGGATTTGAAGGAATTACTAAAGATCATCATAGTTGGATTCAAGGTGATAAATTAGAAAAACTCTATGAAAAATATGATCATCCACTTTATAAGAGATTAAATTCTAAAACGAAAAAATCAGGTCATGGAGGTATGGATGGAATAATGATGTATAGAATTGTTGAATGTCTAAAAAATGGTTTACCACTTGATCAAAATGTCTATGAAGGGTGTTTTTGGAGTGCTGTTACTCCACTTAGTGCAAGCTCAATTGAAAATGATGGAGCTCCACAGGCATTCCCTGACTTTACAAGAGGAGATTGGAAAAAGACCAAGGAGTTAGAAATTGTAGTTTA
>CAJWIX010000146.1 GCA_913042175.1 uncultured Flavobacteriales bacterium | reverse complement strand
GATATGTTTTTGGATTACCTCTTTATAGACTATTTGTCTCTTGGGGTTTTCAACTTGTAATTTTTACGTCATTAATAATTTTATTATTTTTTGTTGCGACTGGTGCATTACAACTCAGACAAGGAAGACTACCTGAAGTTAGTAGTGGTGCAAAAGCACATTTGTCTGTCCTTCTTGCATTCATAGCAATCTTAAAAGCCTTTGCATATCGTCTTGACTCCATGGAACTTCTTTACTCACCGAGAGGAAAGGTTTTTGGTGCAAGCTATACAGATGTTGTTGCACACCTACCAGCTTTAAACTTACTTATCCTAATCTCCCTTTTTGGTGCAGTTTTGCTTTTAGTAAATATAAAAAGAAGGGGATGGTTACTTCCTGCAACAGCTATTAGTTTATGGTTGGCAGTATCGATAATTGTTGGAGGTCTTGTCCCTGCAGCAATACAGAGATTTAGAGTAGTTCCTGATGAATTAAATAAAGAGCTACCTTATGTCGATAGTCACATTGACTATACAAGACTTGCTTATGGATTAGATAGTATAGAGGAGAAGTCGTTTGCAGCGTCTCCTGATTTATCACAAAATGATATTTCCAATAATAAGCAGACTGTAGATAATATCAGACTTTGGGACCCAACGGTATTAGCAGAGACATATAGTCAGCTGCAGGAAATTAGGGCATACTATGCACTTCAAGAAGTCGATGTTGATAGATATAAAATCAACGGAGAGTTAACTCAAGTAATGGTTGCAGCGAGAGAGCTTGATCAAACAAATTTACCTGCTGTTGGTTGGGTTAATGAAAGATTACAATACACACATGGTTTTGGTGTAGTTTTTAGTCCAGCTAATAACGTTGCAAGTCAAGGACAACCTGATTTTTATGTCAAAGGTGTTCCAGCAACCACTACCGTTACTGAGTTAGAGGTAGAACAACCAAGAATTTACTTTGGTGAATCTGCTGATTCTGTAGAGTATGTTGTTGTTAATTCACTTCAAGATGAAGTTGATTATCCATTATCAACTGAAGGTCAATCTGTTGCCTACACAAATTATTCTGGAGATGGTGGAGTGGGAATTGGATCTTTCTTTAGGAGACTTGGTTTTGCATTAAGATATGGTGAGTTGAATCTCCTCATTTCTAATCAATTATCAGATGATTCAAAATTGATTATGGAAAGAAATATTGTAAGTAGGGTCAAAAAAGCTGCACCATTTCTCTATACAGATAACGATCCATATTTAGCCCTAATTGATGGAAATTTATTTTGGATTATTGATATGTACACAGTTAGTGACAAATATCCATATGCTCAACCCGCAGATACTAGGAGATTAAATGAAAATTCAGGATTGCCGATAAACTTCAACTACCTAAGAAACTCTGTAAAAGCAGTTGTAAATGCTTATGACGGCACTATGAATTTTTATGTCGTCGATGAAAATGACCCGTTAATGTCTGCTTACAATGACATTTTTCCAAATTTGTTTTCACCAAAGAGTGAAATGACCTCGGAATTATTAGATCACATTAGGTATCCAGAAGATTTATTCACTATCCAGTCTGATATGTATCGGGATTATCACATGACGGATCCGAGAGTTTTTTATGCAGACGAAGATCCATGGGTTATTCCATCTGATTCATCAACAACTCCGAGAGTTGGTACTTTGAGAGGTGAATTTACGGAGATAGGTTTCAAGCCGATGTTGCCTTACTATCTTTTAATGAGCTTGCCGGGTGAAAGTGATTTAAGTTATTTAATTTTTCAACCATTTAATCCAGAGAACAGACCTAACATGCAGTCATTTTTAGTTGCAGATGCTGACCCTGAAAACTATGGACAGCTCATAGACTTTCGACTACCAAAGGGAGAATTTGTTGACGGACCAAGTCAGGTAGCAACTAGAATAAATCAAGACCCGGACATATCTCAAATATTTACATTGTTAGATCAACAGGGTTCTAGCGTCATCAAGGGTAATTTGTTTGTTGTTCCAATCAATCAGTCAATTCTTTACTATCAACCAATATACCTTCAAGGAGAACAGAATCCTTTACCAGAATTTAAATTTGTTGTTGTTGTCTTTCAGGACAGAATCATAATGAGAGAGACTCTCTCAGAAGCCCTAGCTAATATTTTTGGAGATGAATTAATTAATGATGTTATTGAGGATACTGAAGGTGAAAACCCATTAGATATACTTGCGAAAGCAACTAAGGCTTTTGAACAAGCACAGGAAGAATTACAAAAAGGTAATCTTGGCACATATCAAGAATTAATTGATCAAGCTCAACAGTATGTAGATCTTGCAATTGAACTTTTAAATAAATAACAAAAAACTTTTTTTCTTGAGTTTAATTTAAACTAAGTTATTATTAATTATTCAGCGCGGGGTGGAGCAGTCTGGTAGCTCGCTGGGCTCATAACCCAGAGGTCGTAGGTTCAAATCCTACCCCCGCTACCAATTATCTTATGAATAAATCTATTATTCTTTTTCTTCCGGTAGAAGCAGCAATAAGCTTAAGAGCAAATAATCCAGAAGCTCCAAGATAAAGTAGGCTTCCTAAAACTAAAAAAATTCTCCAAAACAAAATCGCATCCATAATTAAATTATAAACTGACTCAATTTAATCACTACTTAGTTAATTCAAAAATTTGATTTGCAGTTATTTCACCACTGATTGTTGAAATGATATTTAGATTATTGTCTAAAACTAAAGTTGTAGGAATACCACTCCAAATGAATTGTATAAGAATACTCTCTGAGATAGCACTGTCTAATACATTTTGATATGTTATCTTATTTTTTTTTATAAATTCCATTCCATTTTCTGCAGAATCTTCAACCAAAATTCCAATAACTGAATACCCTTTAGTTTCCGATATTATTTTCAACTCACTTACTTCGTTTTCGCACGGTATACACCAACTTGCCCATAAATTTAAAATCACAAATTGATCATTTAGATTTATGGTTGAAATTTTTGTCAAATCTTTTAACACAACCCCATCATTTACATTCGAATAGTTAATTATTTCTATTTCTTCGTTATTAGTGGAATTAAATAGGACAATGACAATTGTCAATGTTAATAACAGAAGAATAATATTTCTTTTGAACATAATTTAACTAATAATCCAATACAAATACAATAATAATAATGGAATTAGATAACATTATTTATCCTGGATTTAACAAAACATTATCCGAATTAAATGCAATTTCAAAAATTAAGAAGAAATCTTGTGAAATCGTTGACTTGACTGAAATTGAGTGGGTACGAGATGTTTTGCGTCATAGGGTTGAGGAAGTCGGGACATATGATATTAAGTTTCGAAAACCGACCGATGAAGAAATTAAATCTGTTTCAGAAATTGTTGGTGCTGACATAAATATCGACGAGTTAAAAAATAATTTCCATAAAAATAAAAGAATCATCGGGATTACCTCTGGAAAAGGTGGTGTTGGAAAATCTACTATCACCTCACTACTCGGTATTGCATTTGATGAGTTAGGTAAAAAAGTTGGAATTATGGATTCAGATATTT
>CAJWIX010000145.1 GCA_913042175.1 uncultured Flavobacteriales bacterium | reverse complement strand
AGTAAAAATCAAGTAATAATTTTTCAGTATCTGATCCCTTGTAAGTTCCTTTAGGCCTACTGTAAAATAAAAACTCATTATTTAAATCAATCTTTTGTTCTCCCAACTGAGTTAATACAAATGCGTTTTTATTTTTTACAGATTCATGATATGATCTCGATAAAAATGCTAGAATAATATTACTATCAACTTCAAGTTTTTTAGAAAATTTTTCGTTGTAATGAGCAGAATAGGGATTATTATTTACAATTAAGTGAATATGCTGACCTTTTGCAGAATTAGCCAGATCATATTCAAAATCTTTTAATGTCTGAAGACCAAGTTCATACTGATCAACATTGAAAGAAAACTCATAACCCCCATCAACAAGGACTGGATCCTCTTTTAAAGTAAGTTTTGCATTTACATATTCAGGTGATCCTAAAACTTTTGTAATTGTAATTTCAGACTTTGCACTATCACTTCTTTTATTACATGAAATAATTAATAAGACACTAACTAAAAAAAAATATTTTTTCATAAAAAAATCTAAAAATATTGAATTTAAAAAAAGCACCCAAATGGGTGCTTTTTTTATAAGATTAAAATTTATTCAGCTGCTGTATCGCTAGGAACAGCCATATTATAAACAAAGAATCTTGCAACTTTTCCATCAATAATTTCTCCATCAATCATTGAGTTTAACTTTACTTCTTTTCCGTCAACGGTTAAAGTTACTGAGTGACCGGCGACTATCCAAGTAGCTCCACTTTCAACAGCTTGATAAGGAAGAGCCCAATATATTTCCCATTTAGGATCCTCAGCCTCAAACCAAGCTAAAAGTGCCTGTTCATGCATTTCTTTTCCATTTATTCTTGAACCATCAGGCCCAACTATAGAGATGTCGTCCGAGTCCATTGAAACAATAGTTTCCATATCTCTTTTATTATGTGCGTCAATATATTTTACCCAAATGTCAGTGATATCATCTGAACCAACAATATATTTCTCCCCAGGTTGATAAGTAAAAAAACCTGCTCCATCTTGTTGTGCTTGAAGATTGATAATTCCAAAAGTAAATACTGTGATAAATAAAATTAGTTTTCTCATTGTTTAATTATTAAAGTTAAAATTTATTAGTTGCTTGAAACTTTTACAGGCTTACCTTTTTCACCAAGCCAAGTTACTTGAAATATTAAATCTTCATCGCCTGTACTTGAAGATTTATGCCAAGTGTTTGCAACACCCAAAAAAGCTGAACCAGGTCCAAAAACTTGTTCTTTGGTTACGGACTTTTTTCCGTCTAAATCACTTAAAGCTGTATTTTCGTCAAACTTTACAGTCAGTTCTCCACGAATTACATAAGCAACTCCAGTGTAGGGATGATAATGCCATCCCGATTCAAACCCTTTTTTCCATTGAGCTGTTTGACCTGTAATTCCAGCCTCTCCTTCAGGGTAAGAAAAAACATTACCCATTGGGTCAATCGAGGTTTCTTCCATTGATACACCGTTTTCAAAAGGAAAGTTAACATGATTGCTATGATTAGAATCTTGCTCCTGCTGATTAGAACCTTGTTCTGGCTGATTACATCCCATAGAAACAGTGATTGATAATAGTAATAATAGATATTTCATAAGTCATTGATTTTAATGTCACAAGATAATAAAATTGAAATATATATAAGTAAAAAAACACCCCTAAAAAAGGGGTGTTCAAATTAAAGTGGAAATATTAAATAGTTTTATGGTAATACAACTGTATCAATTGCATGAATAATTCCATTATCAGCCTGAACATCAACTGCAATGATATTGCTTGTTCTTTGATTATTATCTGTTAAAATTCCCTCTCCAGTATCTCCAAAATTTAGAGTCAAATTAGCAATGCTGGGATTAGCCTGAGCTAAAGAGGTTGTTAGGACCATCCCGTCTGAAAATGTATTTGACATTTGATTGGCACTTACCATAACATGATAAGATAAAACCGCTCCCAGGGTTTGTTCATCAATCTCATATATACTGTTAACAGCGAGTTCATCCAATAAATTATCAAATGCAGAGTTGACAGGTGCAAATACTGTGAATGGAGCCGGAGCAGATCCCGCTGGGATACTCAATAATCCAACAAATGATTGAGGGTAATCATAAGCAGTAAGTGCCTGAACTAAAGAACCAAAATTTGGATCAGCTAAAGCAAAAGTTACAACTGAGGGTAATCCGATTACACCATCAACAATATGTACTACTCCGTTACTGGCTACTACATCAGCAGTGGTAACAGAAGATACTCCATTAAATGTTACACCATCGTCAGTGTTTATATAAAGTGACATGTTTGTACCAGATGCTCCACTAACCGCTAACGTTGAGGCATAGCCATTAGTAAGGGAACCTGATTGAGCTTCTCCAATGATAACATGGTTTAATAAAACATTAGATAAAACATCAACTGGGATATCATCTAAACTTGCTACATTAATACTCGTCAAGAATGCATCAAATGCATCATTTGTAGGAGCTAATACTGTGAAAGCGCCAGGTGAACTAAGAGTTTCATCAAGACCAGTTATCTGCAAGGCAGAAACTAAAGTACTTAAACTTTCAGTTTGAGATGCTAAGTCAACAATTGAAGATCCCGCACAACATAAATCATCATCATCACTACTATTATCACATGAGATAATGAATAATGATAAAAATAAAATTGGTAAAATTCTAAAATAATTTTTCATAATCAATTTTTAATGTTAAAATGATGACTTTTCAAATGCTGTGCCAAGAATCTAAATATATTAAATTGGCTAAAAAAAGCTATTTCTTATTGATTAACCTTCTGATCTTTAATCTATTAATTTTACCATTATTTTCTGGAAAATTTTTGATAGCCAAAACTTCTTTTGGAGTTTCGTATTTGCTAAGGTTAATAAAAGCTTTATTAAAATTATCAGGAATATTTTTTTTAAAAACCAGAGCTACCACCTCTCCATATTTACTATTCTGAATCGAGCTAATTACAAAGTCTACAGATATATACTTTGAGAGTTTTTTTTCAATATCTTCTGGATTTAATTTAATTCCACCTGAATTAATTATATAGTCTCTTCTACCGATTAAAAGGAACTTGTTTTTATGGATTAATTCAACTACATCATTTGTCTGAACTATTTCAATTGATAAATGACTTGGTTTTATAAAAAGACAATTATCTTTCTCTCCTATTTTAATCCCTGGTAAGGTGGTAAATTCTTCTTCACCTATTGAAAGATTTTTGACAGCAACATGTGTTATTGTTTCGGTCATTCCATAAGTTTCATAAACTTTTGATTTAGAGTTTAAAATCTTTTTCTTTAAGTTGTCATTAACAGGGCTACCTCCAACCAAAACTTTCTTTATCTTATCGATAAATGGAATTGAGTTTTCTAATTGTATGGGAGTAAATGCAATTAATTCATAACTCATCTTTAAATCAGAAATGGGGGAGCTAGTTTCCGGGAAAAGATAAAGGTCAAGGCCTAGAACCAGCGATCTTACTAACATCATCTTTCCTGCAATATATTTAATAGGTAAACAATTAATAATTTTAT
>CAJWIX010000144.1 GCA_913042175.1 uncultured Flavobacteriales bacterium | reverse complement strand
TTTTGACAGGGTTGAAGGATAAGTATTACAAAGAAGTCAAGTTGGGTTCTAAGTTGCTACCGGAACAGCAAAAAGCTATAGAATTTTTTAACCGCTATAATGAGGAGCAAAAATCAGCTAATGAATTATTGGCGAAGCAAACATCACATTTTAAAAATGAAACTGATAAAGTATTTAACAATGAATTTAAAGGTTTTAATTTCAAAGTTGGAGACAAAAAATATCGTTTCAATATTAAAGATGTTAATAAGGTAAAAGAAAATAGTAATTTATCAAATGTTTTTGATAAATATGTTGACAAAAATCAAATGATGGTTAACGCTAAGGACTTTCACAAATCCTTATTTGCCGCTTCAAATCCAGATGCTTTAGCAAAACATTTTTATGAGCAAGGTAAATCCGATGCAATAAAAGAAATGTCGGCAAACGCTAAGAATATTGACATGAACCCAAGAAAAACATCTGACGGTTATGTTGATACTGGCGGTGTTAAAGTTAAAGCAATTAGTGGAGATAATAGTTCAGGGTTGAAATTGAAACTTAAAAACTATTAATTAAACTTAAAAATTATTTAAAATGGCAAACGCAACTTTTTCGTTGCCTAGTGAATTTACTCCTTATGCGAGTAAAGTTGCTACAACGAGCAATTATTTAAATTTTCACGGTACTGGTGGATCTAACTGGTCTCAGCAGTATTTACCAGAGTTATATGCTCAGGAAGTGGAAAGATACGGGAACAGAAGTATTTCTTCTTTCCTAAGAATGGTAGGTGCAGAAATGCCTATGGCTTCTGATCAAGTAATTTGGTCTGAGCAAGGTAGACTACACTTAGCTTATGAAGGAGCTGCTATTGCATCGTCTGGTCAAATCACTATTGCTAATAGTGGGACTCACGCTGTAAGAGTAGGTCAAACAGTATTAGTAAAAGGTGGTGGTGTTGCAAACCCAGTAAGATGTTATGTATCTGCGGTGACCACTAATAATCAACAATTAACTGTAATTCCTTATTCTGGTGCTGCTACATTTGGAGCTTTAACAGGATTTGACGCTAGTGAAAGTGTTGATTTCTTTGTTTATGGTTCTGAATTCAAAAAAGGAGATCCTGCTATGGTAGGCGCTGTTACTCCAGAGTTCCAATCATTTACTAACAAACCAATTATTTTAAAAGATAAATTTGAAATCTTTGGTTCTGATACTGCTCAAATTGGGTGGGTTGAAGTTTCTGGTGAATCTGGACAAGGTGGATACTTATGGTATTTAAAATCTCAAGGTGATACAACTAAAAGATTTGAAGATTACTTAGAAATGGTGTTAGTAGAAGCTGAAAAAGCTGATTCTACATCAGGTGTAGGTGTTGAAGGATCTGAAGGTTTATTACAAGCAATCGGAAACAGAGGGATTGTTGCAAGCAATCAATTTGATTCAGGTGCTACATTGAGTGAGTACGATGACTTATTAAAAGAACTAGATAAGCAAGGAGCTATTGAAGAAAACATGTTATTCTTAAATAGAGACGCTAATTTAGTATTCGATGATTTATTAGCTGGTCTATCAGCAGGTGCACAAGGTGGTACTGCTTATGGAGTATTTAATAACTCAGAAGATATGGCATTAAATCTTGGATTTACAGGATTTAGAAGAGGATCTTATGATTTTTACAAAACTGATTGGAAATACTTAAATAACAAGTCTACAAGAGGTTTAGTTGGTGGTTTAAGCGGATTATTAATCCCAGCAGGTACTACATCTGTTTACGATCAGCAATTAGGTAAAAACGTTAAGAGACCTTTCTTACACGTAAGATATAGAGCTAGCGAAGCTGATGATAGAAAAATGAAAACTTGGATTACTGGTTCACTAGGTGGTGCATCTACAATCGGTGATGACAAGATGGAAGTACACTATCTATCAGAAAGATGTTTAGTAGTTCAAGCTGCTAACAACTTTGTTAGATTTGACTCTTAATATTTATTAAAGGTTCGGGTGCTTCGGCACCCAGCCTTTTATTAACATTTTTATTATATTATATCATGGCAAAAACAAAAACAAAACCTGTTGAGGTTAAGCAACCTAAATGGGAAGTAAAAGACAAATTATACGAGTTAAACCTAAGAGAAACACCTGTTGTATATAAAATTAAAACAAGAGGTATTTTATGGTTTGACGAAGAAAAAGGATACGAAAGAGAAATCAAATATTGTG
This sequence comes from uncultured Flavobacteriales bacterium, assembly GCA_913042175.1. GTDB lineage: Bacteria > Bacteroidota > Bacteroidia > Flavobacteriales_D > Parvicellaceae. The sequence goes on along the minus strand of CAJWIX010000144.1, from coordinate 1,376 downwards.
CAAATCAAAAAACAATATTTGTAGATGAAATGAAAGGGGATCAAAGATTAGACCATGTATCATTCAGAGATGGTAAATTATTTGTTCCAAAAGAAAAACAAACATTACAAATTTTTCTAGCACATCATCCAGATAACGGTAGTAAATTTATTGAATACAATCCAGTTGCTATCGCAGAAGATGATTTAGATGTATTAGAATTAGAAATCGAAGCGTTGAATACGGCAAGAACTTTAGATGTTGATCACGCTGAAGCAATTTTGAGGTCAGAGATCGGAAATGAGGTATCTAGGATGACTTCTAAGGAGCTTAAAAGAGATTTACTATTATTTGCTAGAAACAATCCAAACTTGTTCTTAGAACTTGCAAATGACGAAAACATAAATGTTAGAAATATGGGTATAAAAGCCGTAGAAAATAACATTATTAAACTTTCAAGTGATCAAAGAACATTTACTTGGGGATCGACAGATAGAAAACTTATAACAGTACCATTTGATGAAAACCCATATTCAGCTTTAGCTGCTTGGTTTAAAACAGATGAAGGTATTGAAGTTTATCAAACAGTAGAGAAAAAACTTAAATAGTCGTTATAGTGGTTATGCCGCTTCGGCGGCTTAATCATTATAAATAAAAATTATGGCAATATCAGTTGATAAAGTATATAAAACAGTATTATCAATATTAAACAAAGAATCGAGAGGTTTTTTAACACCTGATGAATTTAATAAAATAGGTGAGCAAGTTCAACTTGATATACTAGATCAAAATTTTTATGAATATAATCGTGCAGTTATAAAACATAATGCAGGTAGAGCTGTGCAAGATTATGGAAATATACCAGAAAAAATTGAACAAAAGTTAGATCCATTTTTTAAAACAAGTAGTTTAGCATTAACAACTAGTGCTATTACACTACCATCTGACTTATATAAAACCATAGCGGTTACATTTAAAAACAGAACGGTTCAATTAGAAAAAATAAATAAAAACAAATTATCATATTTGTTATCTTCACCTTTAACTAAACCTTCAAAGTCATTTCCAGTTTATTATCAAACAGACACACAAATTGTTGCTGAACCAACTTTAACTGGTAATCTTACATTAGATTATATTAAAGTTCCTGACGCACCAAACTGGAATTATGTAGAAGATGCAAATGGAGCGCTAACAGCACAAGATCCAATGACAAATTTTACTCTTCATGAGTCAGATCGAGTTTCGTTAATAATAGGTATATTAAAGTATACTGGATTAGTTATTGCTGATCCTAATGTTATACAAGTTGCAACTGCTGAGGAAAATAAAACAATACAATTAGAAAATTCATAATAAATGGGACTACTACAAGAAACAGCATATCAATATTACGA
>CAJWIX010000143.1 GCA_913042175.1 uncultured Flavobacteriales bacterium | reverse complement strand
AATTAAAATATTATCTTCTGACATTTAGTGTCTAGTTTTTTTATGTTTATAAATAAAAAAACTAATTTTAGTTTCTTATTTATTGTTTTTAAATCTTAAAATTAATAAGTATGAAATTGGCAAGACAAATAGTGCAGTTGCAAAAATATTAATTTCGTAGTTTGAATACCCAGTAACGTTTCCACCAGGAAGAGCCATTAATATACCTGAAAACCCAAGCATGATCCTTATTGGCCATTCCAAGTGTTTTGATTTTTTCAGATCGCCAATTCCAATTAGATATCCCTGTAATGAACTTGAAATAAGAATAATTCCAATTACTGCAGAAAAGAAGACAATCAAAATATCGTATATTGAACCTCTTCCAATTAATGCTGGATTAAGAACAAAAAAGAAGGGAATAAAGTAAATAACACTTCCTAATTTCATAGCTTCTACACCAGTTCTGATTCCATTTGCACCAGCAACTGATGCAGCAGCAAATGCACCAATAGCAACAGGTGGGGTTATAAAAGATATCATGCCCCAATATAACATAAATAAATGAACAGCTACTTTATCTAAGCCACTACCTGTTAATGCAGGAGCAAGAGTTACTGCAAGAAACAAATAAGCAGCTGTTACTGTCATACCAATACCTAGTATGAAACTAGTAAGCGCACCCATGATAAGAAGAATGAATATAGAATCACCTGCAAAATTTACAAGCGCGTATGTAATAGTACCAATTTTACCAGTAAAAGTTAGTGAACCAATTATTAGACCAATTGCCACTAGAATGCCTGCAAGTTCCGCAAACAATCTGCCAACACTTTCTATAAAATGAATTAATTTATCGTAATTCCATCTATGAATTTTAACGATTTGATTAATTATTAATAACGTGGCGGTGGCATAGTATGGGGCTTGTGCTTCTCTTTGCATGTAAAGTAACATTAAAATTAACATCACAAACACAAATATAAAATACCAACCTTCTTTTAAAACCTTTTTTATAGATGGAAGTTCTTTTGCAGGTAAACCTTTAAGGTGATTTCTTGCTGCATATGCATCTATTTGCATAAAAAGACCAAAATAATACAATATAGATGGAAAAGCGGCTGCAATAATAATCTCAGAGTATGGAACCTCTAAAAAGGTTGCCATCACAAAAGCAGTTGCTCCCATAACAGGTGGCATTAGTACTCCACCTGTTGATGCACATGCTTCTACACCTGCAGCATAAGACGATTTGAACCCAGTTTTCTTCATTGCAGGGATTGAGAGGACACCAGTAGTCAAAACATTTGTAATTACACTCCCACTCATTGACCCCATCAGACCAGAAGAAAAAATTGAAACTTTTGCAGGCCCACCTCTTCTAGTACCTAAAAGTGCAAATGCTAAATTTAAAAAAAATGATCCACCTCCTGTATGTTGAAGTGCTACTCCAAAAATTAAAAAACCAACAACCAGGGTTGCAAAAGCAGTCATTGGTATACCCATGATGCTTTCTGTACCAAAAATATGGAATGTGGCAGTAGTATCCCATGGTTGCGCTGGTGCGTTCAAAAATCCAGGTAAAAAAGTTGAAATTGCTGGATAAACAGAAATAATTAGACAAATTATAAAAATAGCATTTCCACCAGCTCTTCTGCTAGCTTCCAAAACCAAGCCCCACAAAATAAATGCCATTATTTTTGCATGAGTTGGTGCAAGATATTCCCAACCCTCTTCTAATATTAATGATCCACTAAAACAAAAGTAGCTTGCAATTATAAAAGTTGAGGCAGCAAAAATTATATCATACCAGGGTATTTTGTTTCCTTTTCTAGGAGTTGGATGATATATTATAAATGGTAAAGGTAGTAATAAAGCAATCATAGCATAAAGATACTCAGTATCTAGTAACACGTATGTTCCTAAAAAATTCCCAACACCGAACAACATGTAAATTGAAATCATAGTGGATAAAATGGAGGCAAACCTTAAAATATAATTAGAGACTATATTAGGAGCTCTATTTCTAATCATGGAAACTTCTACTTGATTTTTGGACATAATAAATTCCAATTTTTGATAAGGTAAAACTTAGTTTCACCTTATCAGATTTATTTTTTAATTATATGCATTTGGCATTCCAGCAGCTTTTAAAGCAGATGCTCTATTTTCAAGCCATTTTTTCTTAAAAGCGTCACCGGATAAATTAACCTTCAGAGTTTTCTGCCAAGCTTTAGCTAGGACATCCTGTCTTTTTATTAAGTTTGCGTTATGTTTGTCATGCTTTGATGTCCAAACACCTTTCTTTTTATAATACTTAACTGCTCCAGGATGATATGGAAAAATCCAACTAAAATTTTGATTTGACAATTGATATCCGTCCATTCCTGGTCCAGAATCTTTAAATTGATCATAATTTTCCATAACAGCTTCAGTCAGATGATATGATAAATCTTCAGATGTTTTTTCCATTGTAACAAAAATTGGATAAGGATAATTCATGCCTTCAAAAGATTTATTACTATCGGAAGATCCTACAAAGTTTGTTACAACTGCTTTAGCAAAATGAGGGGCTACAGCTATTGCTCTTTTCCAACCTGCTTCATCGTTATGTGGCATTGGTGGGAAGAAAAGACCTCTAGGTGAAGCATTTGTTTTATTAAAAATACTACTTACAGAAGAACCCATACTTGCATCTGCTTGACCATTTATAACCGCATTAGCAGATGCTCCATAACCAGAAACCTCTACTTTAATAACGTCATCCCATGTCAAGCCACCAAACGCTAAAAAACCTGCCATGTTCCCATTAAGAGCTGGAGATCCTTTTACCCAAGTAACTCTTTTCCCTTTCAGATCAGCCATTGTTTTAATGTTTGCATCCTTGGCTGTAGCAACTGTTTGACCATTTCTTCCAATATTATTGAACATATTGTAAACTTTCATTGGTCCCCATTTTTTGTCTGCAAACATAAACACGCCCTCTTGCGCAAATAAACTTGCTATTCCACATGCGCAGATTTCAGCTTGTCCAGCTTTCAAAGGAACCATTCTTGAAACGTCATTTTTCCCAGGTATAATCCTTAGGTCAGTACCATAATTTTTTTTAAGCATTTGCCCAATTCCTACAGATTGAGCATAACCTGATGAAGTAGTTCCATATGCAGTCCAAGCAATATTTTTTGGAAGATCTCCGGCAATAACATTGGATATGCTGAACAGAGAAACTACAGAAATTGAAAACAATTTTGAAAATATGTTTTTCATATTTAATTCTCCCTTATTTTTAGTGTTATTTATAAGCCTAAGGATTTTTAAATTTTTTTCTATTATTAAAATTTTTTTTTTACTTAATTAATTTAACTAATCTTTCTTAGTAACAAATTTTATATAAATACCTAATTAATTACTTAAAATAAAATAAAGAAGCATATTTAATGTCAATTTAGTAATTTTATTCAGAATTTTGCTATAAATTAATTAGCTTTTTTATCTCCAACTTTTAGTCATTTTACCTTTATCTTTGAAGTCTACAATTGAAAAAGTTTTTTCTACTAAAGTGTAATCATTATATCCTAATCTAGCGATTACCTTCATTTTCAAAATATCTACTATGCCTTCGTCAGTGATGAATTCGT
>CAJWIX010000142.1 GCA_913042175.1 uncultured Flavobacteriales bacterium | reverse complement strand
AGACCAGATGAGGACGGCACCTATTCAAAACGCACCAAGTATGGCATGATTAGCGTTATAATTCATGAGGTAGGGCATAATTATTTCCCCATGATTATAAACTCCGATGAAAGACAGTGGACTTGGATGGATGAAGGTCTTAATACCTTCTTACAATATTTAACAGAACAAGAATTTGAAAAAGGATATCCTTCTAGAAGAGGACCTGCATACAAGATTGTAGATTACATGAAAGGAAATAAAAACAGGATCTCACCTATCATGACTAATAGCGAATCGATACATCAGTTTGGGAACAATGCCTATGGAAAACCAGCTACAGCCATGAATATTTTAAGAGAAACTATTATGGGAAGAGAATTGTTTGATTACGCTTTTAAAATGTATTCTAATAGATGGATGTTTAAACATCCAAACCCTGAAGACTTATTCAGGACAATGGAAGATGCAAGCTCTGTTGATTTAGATTGGTTTTGGAGAGGTTGGTTTTACTCTACTGATCATGTGGACATTAGCTTGGATAATGTAAGCTATTACAGAATCAATAATCAAAATCCTGATGAGAACAATGCTGAAAGAAAAAGAAAATTTGAAGAAATTAACACAAAAGACATTTCTAATCAGCGAAATGCAGACATAACGACTTACAGAGATATTGACCAAGGATTAAATGATTTCTACACCTCTTATGATGAGTTCGCAACTACCAAAAAACAACAAAAGAAATACGAAAAATTTAAGGACAACTTAAAGGAGGAAGAAAAAGAAATTCTAAATGAAAACAAACATTTTTATGAGCTAAAATTTAGCAATAAAGGAGGATTGGTAATGCCTATTATTTTAGACTTCACATTAAAAAATAAAGAGCATGAAATAGTTAAAATTCCTGTAGAAATTTGGAAAAACAATGACCAAAAAATAACTAAAGTTTTTTCATTTGACCATGAAGTCACTCAAATTGAATTAGATCCATTTCTTGAAACTGCTGATACAGATAGAAATAACAATTACTGGCCTTCTTACACAGAACCAAGTAAGTTTGAACTGTACCAGTATAAAAACAGAAGAGAAAGATCTGACAGCAACCCCATGAAAGAAAGTAGGAAAAAATAAATGAATCTTGAAGTAATAATAGCAATTACTTCATTTGTTGCTTCTATTTTAACATTTATCTCTGGATTTGGTCTAGGCACTATACTTTTACCCATTTTTAGTTTGTTTTTCAGCATTGAAGTTGCCATTGCCGCAACAGCAATTGTGCACTTATTCAATAATATATTTAAATCAGTTATTACACTAAAAAAGACCAATTGGGAAGTTGTCGTTAAATTTGGTGTCCCTTCTATCATTGGTGCGTTTTTAGGGTCATTTATCCTCCAATATTTAATTGATTATGGGACTACTTTAATTCACCTAGATTTTGGATCATTTAATACGGAAACAAATGTGCTCAAAATTTGTATTGGACTGCTTATTCTTTTGTTTACCATTTTTGAATTACTGGATATTAAAAATAAAATAATTCAATCTGACAAAGTATTTTATTTCGGTGGTGCTTTGAGTGGATTTTTCGGTGGTATTTCAGGTCATCAAGGTGCTTTGAGAACACTGTTTTTATCAAAATTCAAAATGGATAAACACGCATTTATAGCTACAGGAATTTGTATAGCAATGGCCGTTGATCTTACTAGGATTCCAATATATTTAAATCAAGACTTTGTTAATTTTAATTCTAAAATTTTTACAGGAATTTTGGTTGCAATAATATTTGCATTTATGGGAGCAATCATTGGAAAACTCATTCTTAACAAGATTAAAATTAAGTTACTATACAGAATTGTTGCTGTATTTTTAATTGGTTTTTCTATTTGCTTCACTCTTGGAGTTATTTGAAATATCAAAATACTGGTAGCTTACCCTCTTTTATCTCCTTCATCACAAATGAACTCTGTACCGTTGCTATATTTTCAACATTGGCTAGTTTTTGTGTAATGAAAACGTGATATGAACTAATATCACTCACCACAACTTGTAACAAATAATCTGAATTGCCTCCCAAATGATAACATGATAAAACCTCATCTAAATTGATGATGTCTGTTTCAAATTTTTTCAAATAATCAGCATGGTGTTCTTTTAATGTAATGGCACAAAACACCATGAGGCTTAAATCAAGAGCTTCTTTATTAATTTGAGCATGATAACCTGTTATAACTTTATTTTCTTCAAGTTTTTTTATTCTTTCAAAAATGGGTGTAGTTGACAAATTAAGACGATGAGCAATTTCTTTAATGGTAATTTTGGCATCATCCTGTAACAAACTAATTATTTGCTTATCTGTGGAGTCCATAAAAATATTCTTTTAATTGTAATGAATAGCTAAAAAATATAATAAAATACTTTATATTAATCAATTATAAGAATAATTTTCTTTATTTAATAAATAATGAAGAATAATTATATTATGTTGTAATTTTGACAAATGACTAAAACAATCAAAAATCCAGAAAGCCATATGATGACTTATGGTTATAAACCAGAATTGTCAGAAGGCGCGATTAAATGTCCCATATTTCAAACTTCCACCTTTGTTTTTAAAAGCGCTGAAGAAGGAAAATCTTTCTTTGAAATTGCATATGGCATTAGAGAAAAAGATCCAACAGAAGAATTAGGATTAATTTACAGCAGAATCAATAATCCCAATTTAGAAATTCTTGAAAATAGATTAAGCCTTTGGGATAAAGCGGATGATTGTGCAGTTTTTGAAAGTGGCATGTCTGCTATCTCTACAGTATTACTGGAATTTTTAAAACCTGGAGATCTTTTGGTCTATAGTAACCCCACTTATGGTGGAACAGACCATTTTATCCAACACTTACTCCCTACCCTTGGCATCCACACTATAGGCATCTATACTGATGACACTAAAAAATCAATTATAAAGAAAATTAGAGCTAGTGGCCATAGTAAAAGATTAGCCATGATGTATGTTGAGACACCTGCCAATCCAAACAATGCTCTTTTTGACATTGAAATGATTAGTGAAATTGCCAAAGAATTTGAAGCCAATAATAAAAAACAAGTTGTTACAGCTGTTGACAACACTTACATGGGACCAATTTGGCAACACCCATTGGAAATTGGAGCAGATCTTACCATTTATTCAGCTACTAAATACCTGGGCGGACATAGTGATTTAATAGCAGGCGCTGTCATGGGAAGTCAAGAATTAATGACTAGAGTTAAAGTATTACGTACATTTTTAGGCAATATGATAAGTCCTAATACAGCATGGTTAATGTTAAGAAGCCTTGAAACATTAAAACTAAGAATGGATAAGCAATGTGAAAACGCTAAAAAAGTGGCTCAATTCTTAACTACGCATGATAAAGTTGAGAAAGTATATTATTTAGGGTTACTTAAAGATGGAGAAAAAGGGTATGATATATATAAAAAGCAATGTACTCAACCAGGTGCTATGATATCTTTTGATATCAAAGGCAAAGAAAAAGATGCCTTTAACTTCTTAAACCATCTTAAACTTATAAAATTAGCAGTAAGTCTTGGTAGTACAGAAAGCTTGGCTCAACACCCCAGTAGCATGACCCACATAGGTGTTGATCCAGAACTACGTAATAAGTTAAATATTTCCGAAAAAATGGTTAGAATGTCTATTGGAGTTGAAAACCCAGATGACATCATAGAAGATATAAAACAAGCTTTAGAAGAAGTTTAAATTAAAACCTCAACTTTAAACCAACAAAGAAATTTATTCC
>CAJWIX010000141.1 GCA_913042175.1 uncultured Flavobacteriales bacterium | reverse complement strand
AAATACTCTGGAATCCAGAGGAAGTAGGAATATTGGACCTTTGCAATAAATCTTTAGTCGTTTTTGTGTAAATATCTAATGAGCCTGAAACAAAATCATTAGTACTGACAAAGTCAAAACCAGAGTTTAGCTGCTCTGTAGTCTCCCATGTCAAATCTGGATTTGCAACATTTTGTAAAGCGATAGGCACATTAGTTCCGCCTGACGCATTTCCGTAAAGATTACTAGAAACACCATAATTAGACAAAGTTCCATAAGATCCAATTCCATGGTTCCCAATCTGCCCCCATCCCATTCTAATTTTCAACTCATCTAATGGTGTGTTATCCAACAGGCCAGACTGGTCCACTTGCCAAGCTAGAGCAACAGATGGGAAAAAACCATACTTATTGTTTTGCGCAAATTTTGACACCCCATCTCTTCTAAATGTTGCAGTCATAATTAACTGATTGTCCCATGCATAATTAAATCTTCCTAAAATAGAAAATATCTGTTGATCTCCTTTTATAAAAGTTAGAGGCTGTGTAGTAACTTGTCCAAAGGCAGGATTTTCTGTTGTAAATTGTGTAGTAACAAAGTCTTCAACAGCATATATATTATTTAATACATTTCTTACATCATATGTTACCCCTAAAACACTATTGATTCTATGCTTTCTTTTAAAAGTTCTGTTGAACCTTAAAAAGTTGTTCACTTGAAATGATGAGTTATTTAAACCGGTTATCTGTAAAGAACCATTGGCATTATTTCCTTGCCAAGTGGTTGTTCCAAAAAACCTTCTTCGTTCTTTTTCTCTTATATTTCCCCCAACTTTAATCTGATACCTTAAGCCTTGAATAGGCAGTTTATAAGTAAGTGCTAAATTCGCAATATATCTACTTTCTTTAGAAATATCTTTAAAATCATTGATCCATGAATATGGATTGGAAATATCTAAATCTTCACCAAAATCTTCAAACTCCTCAGTAATGATCGGTCTAAAGGAAATAAGATTTTTAATAAAACTTTGATTCGCGCTTCCAATTAAATCTCCCCCTTCAGCAAAATTAGTTGAACTTAAATAAGCGCTCATTCTAGCTTCCAATCTTAACTTGTCATTTAGGTCTTGATTGAAGTTTATTCTCATGTCTCCACTTTTAAAAGAAGAAGTTGGGACAACACCTTCTTGATTATCAAATCCAGCAGAAATGTAATAATTGCCTCCGTCAGTACCTCCCGACGCTGATGCACCAACCTTGGTACTAATTCCTTCTGTATACACCTCATCTTGCCAATGAAATAGTTGCGCTGGCGTGCCTGCAACTACACCTGTTGACTCAACGCCATATATGTCAAGGCCATCAACAAAATATCTTGGACCTAGACCATTATTAGCATTAACCTCATTTGCATATTCTGCAAATCCATAGGGATCCAAAACATTATATTTTTTAGTTATCATTCGAACTGAACTATTTGAGAAGCCTTCAATTTTTACTTTACCCTCCATTCCTTTTTTGGTGGTAATAACAACCACTCCATTAGCACCTCTTGAACCATAAATTGCAGTAGCTGATGCGTCTTTTAAAACTTGAATACTTTCAATATCTCTTGGGTTTATACCAGCAAGTCCATTTTGACTTTCCTGGCCAAGATTACCTACGCCAGCAGGTAAAACATCCTCGCCTGCAGATGAGATAATAACACCATCTACAACATACAATGGCTCATTATTACCTCTCAAGCTGTTTGTTCCTCTAATTTTAACACTGATACCTGCGCCAGGTGTTGCAGCATTTTGAACGACTTGAACCCCAGCAGCTCTTCCCTGTAGTAGTTGATCAATTGAATTTGATTGATTTGCTACCTCATCTTCGACCTCAACCGTTGACAAGGCACCTGTTAAATCTTTTTTAAGTACTGATCCATAACCAACAACTACAACTTCTTCAAGCTGAGTAAGGTCAGGAATCATCATAATACTCATATTGTCAGTTCCTGAAACATCGATTTCCTGAGTCGTGTAGCCTAAATAAGAAAAAGTTAATTTTTTGGGCAAATTTGAGGGGATACTAATTGTGTAGTTTCCATCAAAGTCTGTCAAAGCTCCAATATTTGAATTATCAACAGTAATGTTTACCCCAACAAGTGGTAAATTATTTTCATCATTAACAGTTCCTGTTACGATTTTAGACTGGGAAAAAACAAAAAAAGGAATTAAAGCAAAAAGAATAAGAATTTTCTTCATGGTTAGTTTTTTATATTATGTAATAGTTTAATTATCAATATAATTATAATGAATTTTTAAATGAAGAGCATGTTTTTTTTCGAGTTTTTTAAAAATTGTATTGAATTTTGATAAAAACTAAATAAAAACAGGTTTTTATTCAATTATTGACAGCTATTATGGCTTGGCCAACAAACAATTTTCTTATTGTTTTTTTAATAACTTGCATACATGAATAGTTTTTTTAACTCAAACAATTATAACAGGTTGTTTTTTGTTTTTCTGTTGTCAATCATAATTGGTGTTGTCTTTCTGTTCTTAGAATTCTTAATAGAAAACAGCAGTTCAATCCTACTATTTGGAGCTATTGGAATGGTCTTATTAGTATTTTTTAAATCAAAGTTTAAACCCTAAGTTTATTTTCTCATAAGTAATTGATTTAAATTTGTTTTTTTATTCAATAAAAATGATTCGATTAGCTCAAACGTCAGATTTAGATAGGGTATTACAAATTACGAGGTTATGTGCAAGAGAAATGGAATCAAGAAAAGTTTTTCAATGGAATGAGCATTACCCAGACCGACAGTCCTTTGTTAGGGATATCCGTAATAGTGAATTGTATGTTTATTGTATAAAAGATATGGTTGTTGGATGTATTTCAGTATGTTCTTTAATGGACGAGGTATATAGAAAAGTTTCTTGGAAAACCAATGGAAAAAACTCTGTATATATTCATCGCTTGGCGGTTGAACCTGGCCATCAAAAACAAGGTATTGGCGGCAAGCTAATGGACTTTGCAGAAAAGAAATCAAAATCAGATGGAATTGATTCCATAAGGCTAGATACTTTCTCGCAAAACAGAGTAAACCAAAATTTTTATGAGGCAAGAGGTTATATTAAATTAGAGGACATTTACTTCCCCTTACAAAGTGAGCATCCTTTTCATTGTTATGAATTATTGTTTTGAAAAATAATATTAGCATTTCTAACATTCAAAAATTAGCAATTCCTGCGCTAATCTCTGGAATTGCAGAACCTATTTTGTCTATTACCGATACTATTGTTGTTGGTAATATGTCAGAGAATGCAACAATATCCTTAGGTGCTGTTGGTATCGTGGGAAGCTTTATATCTATGTTAATTTGGGTTTTTGGGCAGACCCGTAGTGTTATCTCCTCTCTTGTCTCTCAGTCTCTTGGGAGAAACAAAATAAATGAGGTCAAATCGCTGCCTGCTCAAGGAATTTTTATAATAGTAAGTTGTAGTATGCTAATAATTCTTTTGACATTTTTTAATGCAGAAGGCCTTTTTAAATTTTACAATGCTAGCGGAAAATTATTAGATTTCAGCGTAGAGTATTTTCAAATTCGGGTATGGGGACTACCTTTTACTCTCTTCACTATTGGAGTATTCGGAATTTTTAGGGGTCTTCAAAACACTTATTATCCCATGCTTGTTGCTATTAGCGGAACTATTATAAATATAGTGTTGGATATTATATTAGTTTATGGAATTACAGATATAATTGACCCAATGTTTCTAAAGGGAGCTGCTTATGCCAGTTTAATTGCACAAGTTTCCATGGCGGCTCTTGCAACCATATTATTGTACACAAAAACAGAAATTAGTCTCCAATTAACGTTCCCGCTTAACCCAAAAATAAAATTATTCTTGGGCATGTTTGGGAACTTAGTAATTAGAACCATAGCGTTAAATA
>CAJWIX010000140.1 GCA_913042175.1 uncultured Flavobacteriales bacterium | reverse complement strand
ACCAGGGTCTTTATCTTAGAATAGTTTATATCACTTTCTTCATTATTATATAGTTCATTAATATGGTGAGCGCCCATATTTGATGTCATAATGATAATCGTATTATTAAAGTTTACGGTTCGTCCTTTGTTGTCAGTTAATCTACCATCGTCTAAAACCTGAAGTAAAATGTTGAATACATCTGGATGAGCTTTTTCTATTTCATCTAATAACACAACTGAGTAGGGACGTCTTCTAACAGCTTCAGTCAATTGACCACCTTCATCATAACCAACATAGCCAGGAGGAGCTCCTACTAATCTGGAAACTGCGTGTTTTTCTTGAAATTCACTCATATCAATACGAGTCATTGCTTGTTCATCGTTAAATAGAAATGCTGATAATGCTTTAGCTAATTCTGTTTTTCCAACTCCTGTAGAACCTAGAAAAATAAAGCTGCCAATAGGTTTTTTTTCATCTTGAAGACCAGATCGGCTTCTTCTTACTGCATCTGAAATGGCTTCTATGGCCTCTTTTTGACCAATTACTCTTTTACCCAATTCTTCTTCTAACCTTAATAATTTAGTTTTTTCTCCTTCAAGCATTTTACTTACTGGTATTCCCGTCCATTTGGAAACTACATCTGCAATTTCTTCAGCATCTACATCTTCTTTAATCATCTTAGATGTTTTTTGAAGTTCAATAAGCAATGTTTTTTCTGATTCAACCTTTTCTTCTAATTGTTTAAGCTTACCATATCTAATTTCAGCTACTGTTCCAAAATCTCCATTTCGTTCTGCTTGTTCTGCATTGAGTTTAAGTTGTTCAATATCTTGTTTAGCCTGTTGAATAGCGTCTACATGATTTTTTTCAGCTTCCCATTTAGTTAGAAGACTGGACTTAACTTCATTTAATTCTGCAATTTCTTTTTTAATTGATTTTTCTTTGGGTTTATCGTTTTCTCTCTTAATAGCCTCTTTTTCAATTTCTAGTTGCATTATTTTACGCTCAACTTCGTCTAATTCTTCAGGTTTACTATTGATTTCCATCCTTAACTTAGATGCAGCTTCATCTATTAAATCAATAGCCTTATCCGGAAGAAATCGTTCTGTTATGTATCTTTTAGATAATTCAACGGAGGCTATTATGGCCTCATCTTTGATTTGCACTTTGTGGTGGTTTTCGTATTTCTCCTTAATTCCTCTAAGTATACTGATAGAATCTTCATTATTGGGTTCGTCTATCAATACTTTTTGGAATCTTCTTTCTAAGGCTTTGTCTTGTTCAAAATATTTTTGATATTCATCAAGGGTAGTGGCCCCAACTGCACGTAATTCACCCCTTGCTAAAGCTGGTTTTAATATATTGGCAGCATCCATAGCTCCTTGACCACCACCAGCACCAACTAAGGTGTGTATCTCATCTATAAACAATACAATACGGCCATCTTCACTAACTACCTCTTTAACAACTGCTTTTAATCTTTCTTCAAATTCACCTTTAAATTTAGCACCTGCAATTAATGCACCCATATCGAGAGAAAAAATGAGCTTATCTTTCAAGTTTTCAGGAACATCGCCTCTTATAATTCTATGAGCAATACCTTCAGCTATAGCTGTTTTTCCAACTCCAGGCTCCCCAATAAGAATTGGGTTATTTTTAGTTCTTCTGGTTAGAATTTGCAATACTCTTCTTATTTCATCATCTCTACCAATAACAGGGTCTAATTTTCCGTTTTCGGCACACTCATTTAAATTTATGGCATATTTGTTCAAGGCGTTGTAAGTATCCTCTTGATTCGCTGAAGTTACTTTTTGACCATTTCTTAATGATTTTATTATAGCTGTAACATCTTTGGTGTTAAACCCATTATCTTTTAAAAGTTGACTTGTATTGTCAGATGTTTTTATGATGCCAAGTATTAAATGCTCTATTGAAACAAAATCATCTTTCATTTTTTTTGAAATGCTAATTGACTCTGCTACAGTTTTTTGAGCATTATTACTTAAATGTATGTTTCCACCAGTTACTTTAGGTAGTGATTGCACAATACTTTCATTTGCTTGAGCAATAATTTTTGGATTTGCTCCCAATTTTTTAGCTATGTGTGGAAATACATTTTGATCAATATCAATTATAGCACTAAGGATATGCGCATTTTCTATGGATTGATTGCCATTAGTTATAGTTAGCTGTTGGGCATTGGTAATTATTTCTTGAGACTTTGTTGTAAATTGGTTAAAATCCATTGTTAGTTTTTTATACAGTACTAATCAAAGGTCAAGCCATTTAAAAATAAATGACAAATTTTCAGAGAAATAATCGTAACTAACTGAAAATCAGCAATTTTGACATTTATTCAATTATTCGTTTAATTGAATGAAGTCGATGTGTCAGTTTGTTATTGGACGAATGGATAATTCCTTCATTAGTTAGTTGATCGATTCTTACTTGTCCAGATGCATGAATAATTTGGTTTTTTCCCCATGCTATTCCTACATGATGAATACGATTTTTATCATTGACAAAGAATACCAAATCATAAGGTTTGATATGAGATAATTGCACAGTTTCTCCAAATTCTTCTTGTTGGTAGGCATCTCTTGGTAAATGGATTCCGCATAAACTAAATACAACCTGAGTAAATCCACTACAATCGATACCTAAAATACTTTTACCACCCCATAAATAAGGGGAGTTTAAAAAGTATTGTGCATATAATTCAAGGTCTTTTGGATTGTCACTAGCTATTGTTCCATTGAACTTGTATTTTTTTTGTCTTATTCGAATTGTACCTTGATGAAAATAGGGTAGTGTACTTCCAAGTGGTATGGGATGTTTTTCTCCGGAAGAGGTGTCTTCTAAAAAACTTAGTTTATCCCCAACTTTTGGAAAATCATTTAGATTTAAATTATCGTAGTCCTCATAGGTGATTTCATGATACTGTTTAGCACAGATCCATCCTTCATAATTATCATCCGCTAATTGAATACGAATCCATTTTGGCTTTATTTCATTAATCTTAAAATGTTGACCAAATAAGATTTGAGACACTATTTCACTCTGATCTTGAGGTTCTTTCCTCAGTGGGATAATGCCTAATATGTTGATGCCGTACTCCATTATAAATGCTTCATTAAGTACTTATATAGTTCAACCATGGCTTTAATATCTTTCTTGTGTACTTTCTCATCTGGAGAATGTACATGATCTTCAGGAGCTCCAATAAAACACCAATCAAATGGATAGGGAGATTTTTGTAATTGATTACCGTCACTACCACCAGATGATTCTACTTCAAGTTGATAGGGGATTTTACTTTCTTTAGCCAATTCAATGATCTTGTTTACATAGCTTCTTCTAGGTATTCCAGAATCTCTTCTTGAAATAACCACTCCTTTTCCATGTTTTACACCGCTAGTTACCCATGTAATATCTGAAATTAACGCTTTCTGAACATTCCATTTCTCATAAATGTATTTTGCTAAATATCCAACAGAACCACCTCCAACTTCTTCCCAGCAAGAAAAACAAATCACACCATTTTTCAATGTACTAGCCAGCTGTAATGCATTCCAAACTCCAAGTCTATTATCCATGTAACAACATTGCACAAAATTTTCATCTTCTCTCCAATTAGGTTTGAATGTCAATTCTGTAGCTCTGTCAATTTCTCTGTCAAAAACATATTCTAAACTTTTCTGACCCTCATCATTTTCAATTACCATCAATTCAGCATCAATACATCCAATAGAATCGGTTCCAACAAGTTGGTATCCCTCTTCTGTTTTTGGTCCACCAATTTTAATTAATTCTTTATTGTATCTAACAGTAAACCCAATTGAATCCATATGAGCAAAAACAGCAATTTTTGGTTGTCCAAATTTTAAAATGATACAGTCTTGAATTACTTCCCCAGTAATAATTTCTGGTTGGGAAATCCAGTTATTTTTATTTTCATTGATATAGTTTAAAATAAAGTCTTTTAAAGGTCCTTCATTTC
>CAJWIX010000139.1 GCA_913042175.1 uncultured Flavobacteriales bacterium | reverse complement strand
TAGATACTAAACCAATAAGTAAAATACCGCCCTATGAAAGAGAAATTGGAATGGTTTTTCAAAATTATGCTCTATTTCCTCATATGACAGTTGAAGAAAATTTATCCTTTCCTTTAGAAGTGAGAAAAATTTCAAAACCTGAAACAAAAGAAAAAGTCCAAAAAGCATTAGACATGGTTGAACTAGGGAATTTTGGTACAAGATTTCCAGCTCAATTATCTGGAGGTCAGCAGCAAAGAGTAGCTTTAGCAAGAGCATTAGTATTTGAACCTCGACTAGTTTTAATGGATGAACCACTTGGAGCTTTAGATAAAAATTTACGTGAACAAATGCAATATGAAATAAAACACATTCACGATAGAATTGGAATTACAGTTGTATATGTTACACACGATCAAAGTGAGGCATTGACTATGTCTAACAGAATAGCAGTTTTTAATGATGGAGTAGTTCAACAATTATCGACACCAGATATTTTATATGAAAAACCTGAAAATTCATTTGTTGCTAAATTTATTGGAGAAAATAATACTCTTAATGGAATGGTTACAGATATAAATGGAGAGACATGTACAGTTGAACTTGATAATGGATTTGGAAAAGTAAAAGCATTAAAAATTAATGTAAACGAAAAAGGTGATAAAACTCAGCTTTCAATAAGACCAGAGAGAGTTACTATTGATAGCACAAACCCAGAAGCAAATAATTTTGAAGGCAAGATATTAGAATTAATTTATTTAGGTGACCATATCAGAGCAAGATTGAACGTTTGTGGCAATGATGAATTCATTGTAAAAGTGCCCAATGAGGGAAGTTTTAGTCACAAAGAAGGAGACTTACTAAATTTAAGCTGGAATCCTGATGATGTTCGAGCTTTAGATATTTAAATTTTAAATTATCCATACATACAGCCATTTTTTTTTGTTTTTAGTACTTTTTTTTAATTACTCTACATGTTATTAAACCATCATTACAGACATAATCTTAAGATTAATTAATTAAAATAGGAGGATATATATGTCTAAATTTACAAAAGCCTTCTTATTCGCATCTATCATTTTTGCGCCATTTGTAGCTAATGCTGTAACTGTTGCTTCATGGGGTGGTGCTTATACAGAAAGTCAAAAGAAAGCATATGCTGACACTTATTCTGACCCAAGTTCAATTATTTTTGAAAACTATAACGGTGGTTTAGGTGAAACAAGAGCTCAAGTTGAAAGTGGAAACGTGACTTGGGACTTAGTTGATGTACTACCAGCTGATGCTATTACTGGTTGTGATGAAGGATTATTTGAAGATATTTCAGATGAAATCGCATCAATGGGTGTACCAGGACCTAATGGAGAATCAATTGCAGAAGATATGGAAAATAATGGATTAAATTACCATTCGGGTTGGGACTGTTGTGTACCACAAATTTTCTGGACTTATGTTGTATTCTACGACCCAGACGCTTTCCCAGGTGAAAAACCTGATAGTATGGCTGACTTTTTTGATGTGGAAAAATTTCCAGGCAAAAGAGGTATCCACACTTGGGCTGATGGAATTATTCAGAAAGCTTTAGTTGCAGATGGAGTTGAACCAAATGCAGTACCAACGGTTTTTGCAAATCAAACTGGTGCAATTGATAGAGCTTTTGAAGTAATGGATAAAATTAAAGATCATGTAGTATTTTGGTCTGCAGGCTCACAACCACTTGAATTAGTAAAAAGTGGTGAAGTTATAATGGCTGTTGCTTATAATGGTCGTGTTGGTGCAGCTAACCTTGCTGAAGGAGAAAACTTTGAATATATTTGGGAAGGACAAGTTCTAGACCAAGAATATTTATGTTTAACAACTGGATCTCCTAATAGAGAAGCAGCTCTTGATTTTATGATGCATGCTTCAAGCCCTGAGTCACAAGCTGAACAGGCAAAATATATTACTTACGGACCAATGAGAGCTTCTGGTATTCCTATCATTGAAGCAAATGAGCCTTGGGGTCCTGGAGGAGTAGATATTATGCCTCACATGCCTAATACTCCTGAGCGTTTAAAAGTTTCTATCGTTAATGATCCACAATGGTGGTCAGATAATGGTGCAGAAATTAGTGAACGTTACTCAGCGTGGATGGGTAACTAAGGTTGATAATTTAAATTTACTATTTTAAAGTAAAGGCGAGATTTTTCTCGCCTTTATTTATTTTTGGAGGATTGTATTTCTACTTCTGCATTACTTACAACGGACGGGGTTCCTTTAAAGCAAAGTTTAAAAAAAGCTGAGCGAAAAAATAAATTAAGAGCTTTCTTATTAGTTTTTCCACTATTACTTTTTATAATCGTTACGTTTGTTATGCCAATTGGCGATATGCTTTTTAGAAGTGTTGATGATAGTCAAATCAATGGAGTATTTCCAAATACTTTCAATGAATATAAAAAATGGGATAAAGAAAAAGACGTACTCCCACCAGAAGAAGTTTATAAAGCTCTTTTTGAAGAACTTGCTTATGGGGAGAAAATACAAATTGGAAGAGCTTTAACTAGGATGAATTATTCAAAATCAGGTTGGAAAAGTCTGATTAAGACAACTTCTAGACAAATCAAAAAAGCTGTAAAAAAAGATGAACTTCCAAATAATTATAAAGAATTTTTAATTAGTGCTAATGAAAAATGGGCCGACCCAACTTTTTGGTATGCGATGGGGCAAATGGTGAACAATACTACACCCATTTATTATTGGAATGCTCTTGATAGAACTTATGATCAAGATCAAAATGTTGTCATGCAAGATGAAAAAAGACGAATTTATATAAAAACTTGGATTAAGACCTTAAAAATAAGCGTTTATGTTACAATTTTTTGTTTAATTCTTGGTTTTCCCGTAGCTCACCTTCTTGCAAATTTACCATTAAGATACAGTAATCTTCTTATGATTTTTGTTTTACTACCATTTTGGACATCACTTTTAGTACGAACTACTGCTTGGATTGTAATGCTTCAACAAAATGGAGTAATAAATGGAATATTGGTATGGTTAGGTATTTTGAGTGATGATGGTCGATTACAATTGGTTTATAATGAAACAGGAACTTTAATTGCTATGACCCAAATATTATTACCATTTATGATACTTCCTTTGTATAGTGTGATGAGAGTTATTCCCAAAAGTCATATGAGAGCAGCACAAAACTTAGGCGCTAAACCTGCCACTGCTTTTTGGAGAGTGTATTTACCGCAAACTATACCTGGCATGAGTGCAGGCGGACTACTAGTTTTTGTTTTAGCAATTGGATATTTTATTACTCCTGAATTAGTAGGAGGTAAAGATGGAAAATTGATTGGTCATTGGATTGCTTATCATCTTAAAACAACATTAAACTGGGGCTTATGCGCTGCTTTAGGTGCAATTCTTCTTGGTGTAATGCTAATATTTTATTGGCTATATAATAAAATAGTTGGCATAGACAATATTAAGTTAGGATAATTTATGGCACTACCAAGTTACGCAACTCCAGTACAAAGAACTTACTACTACGCCTATTTATTTTTTTGTGCTGTAGTTTTCTTTTTTTTAATTGCACCTTTATTTGCTATTATTCCAATATCTTTTAGCGTTTCACCTTTTATGGTTTTTACAGAAGGAATGCTTGCTTGGCCTCCAGATCCAGAAGCATGGTCTTTAAGATGGTATAAAAACATGATCGGTGATTGCAGTGCAGATGTTGTTTCTTCTACTGTTCCTTGTTCAACAAAATGGATGAAAGGTACAGTAAATAGTTTTTACATTGGTATCATAGCAACTGTTATTGCCACAGCGTTAGGTACATTAGCTGCTTTAGGTTTGAGTAGACCTCATATGCCATACAAAGGATTAATAATGGCAATCTTAATTTCACCAATGATAGTTCCATTAATTATCACAGCTGCAGGCATGTTTTTCTTTTATGCTAGAATAAACCTGGTTTATACATTTACAGGTGTAATTCTTGCACATGTTGCTCTTGCTACACCTTTTGTAGTAATCACTG
>CAJWIX010000138.1 GCA_913042175.1 uncultured Flavobacteriales bacterium | reverse complement strand
GTGCCATGAAAAAGGCTACTAAAGTAGAAGCAGCTAAAATGACTTTTGAGGGTATATTTATTTTGATATTATTTTTTAGAAAATTGTAAATTCCTAGCACACCAAGTCCAATCCAAATTGAAAAAGCATAAAAAGATCCCACATATGCATAATCTCTTTCCCTAGGTTGAAACGGAACCACATTTAAATAAATTATTATCAATACTCCAGTAAAAAGAAAGAATAGTAGTACAGAAATAGCATCTTGTTCTCTTGATTTAAACTGATAAATCATGCCAATTAGCCCAAGTATTAGAGGCAAGAAATAATAATGGTTTTTAGCCTTATTATTTGCTAAGTAATCTGGCATAATGGCATCTTTAGACTCTGGAGTTCCAAGTCGAGCATTATCGATAAATTTAATTCCACTTTCCCAATTACCATGAAGAGAATTACCATCCATATTCATGTAATCATTTTGTCTTCCCGCAAAATTCCACATAAAGTATCGAATATATGACCAGCCGATTTGATATTTAAAGAAAAACTTTAAATTTTGAGCAAATGTTGGTGTTGAGTCCTTACTTTTTAAGTCAGCCCACATTTTGTATCCATTTGCATGTCTTGATTGTGTGTTGCTCCACATTCTAGGAAACAACATTTTATCTTTTTTGCTATAATTAGGCAAGCTTTTTTTTCTATTATCTATAATAATGTATTTGCCTTTTTTCTCATCTTTTGCATATACTGGTGAACCGTCAACATAAGGATTTCTACTATCCAATTCGGCATTAAAATGTCGTCCGTAAACAATAGGCCAACTACCGTATTGCTCCCTTTTTAAGTATGATAAAAGTCCAACAGCATCTTCTGGGTTATTTTCATCTATTGGAGGGTTTGAGTTTGATCTTATGACAAGAATTGCAAAAGATGAATATCCAATGAGTAACATTGTTATGCTAAGAATAAATGTATTCCAAAGGGGTTTATTATTTCTTTTTGTATATACTAAGCCAAAGTATATGGCGCATATAATAGCTATTAAATATATAATTGCACCAGAGTTAAAAGGTAGGCCAATTGAATTTACAAAGAATAATTCAAACTTAGATATCAGACTAACTGCACCAGGAATAATAACACCTTGTACTAATCCTAGTAATCCAATTGAAACAAAGAATGCTTTTATAGCGCCACTTTTTGTGTATTGGTATTTTTTGAAATAGTATATCATTCCCATTGCAGGAATTGTTAATAAAGAAAGTAAATGTACCCCAATAGATAATCCGATTAAATATGCAATTAACACAAGCCATCTTCCTGAACTAGATTTGTGAGATTCTTCTTCCCACTTCATTATACACCAAAAAGTAGCGGCAGTAAAAAGAGAAGACATAGCATATACCTCTCCCTCAACTGCAGAAAACCAGAAAGAATCAGAGAAAGTGTATGCTAGAGATCCTATTACACCAGAAGAAAGAATTAGTATTGTTTGTTCAATATTAATATTTTGATTTTTGATAATTATTTTTTTACTAAAAGCGGTAATTGTCCAAAATAGAAAAAGTATCGTAAAAGATGAACATAGCGCTGACAGAGTATTAATTGCAATTGCAACTTCGCTTGTTCCAGGAGTAGCAAAAAGACTAAATATTCTACCAAATAGTTGAAATAATGGTGCTCCTGGGGGATGACCAACTTCTAATTTGTATGCTGTAGCTATGTATTCGCCACAGTCCCAAAAACTTACAGTCTGTTCTATAGTAGATAAATATACGAAAGATGCAATCAGGAAAATGGTCCAACCAACTATATTGTTTAGTTTTTTAAATAATATCATTTTTATTTGCTTTTGATTTGCGAATTTATGAAATAAATTTGTTTTTGATTAAAAATGAAAAATCAAAAAATATTTTGTTCTTAAGTCTTTATTATTATTTTTGCATCGTTAAAATGAAATCTTAATTTAGTGCCCGATGGTGTAACTGGCAACACGTCTGGTTTTGGTCCAGAAGAGTCTAGGTTCGAGCCCTAGTCGGGCAACTAATCTCAATTTCCGAAACTTTTCACTTAAGCATACGTTATAAATTGTTGAAATATCGTATTTGTTTTTTTGCGTTTAATTTCTTAAATTTGCTGGTTCTACAATTTTAATTGTAAGAATAAAACAAGTAAATTTCAATATGACAACAATGATTAAAAGATTATTTAAGTTTTTTTTGACCTTTTTTATATTTTGTTCTTTTGGACTAAGTATATCAATTGCGCAAAACTGTTCAACTCCTTCATCGCTAAACAGCTCTAGTATTTCAAACTTTACAGCAACTTTAAATTGGAATATAGATACCAGTGTCCATCATTACAGAGTTCGTTATAAAGAAAGTGGTAGCACATCGTGGAATTTTGAATACGGAATATATACTAACTCTAAAACAATAAATGGGTTACTTGCAAACACTGCATATGTATGGCAAGTTAGGGCGTTTTGTTCTGCTGGAAATTCAAATAGCTCTTGGTGGTCATCAGATAATACTTTTACAACATCAAATTTTCCAGTAGACTGTAGCAATACGCCTAATGGATCAGCATACACTGATAGTTGTGGTAATTGTGTTGGAGGTAATACAGGAAATTTACCCTGTATTGCTTTTTCTCCAACTGTTTCTATATCTCTTAGCAATATTGAGTGTGATAGTTATTCTGATATAATATTTTTTACTAGTCAAGATCCAAATGAACCAGATATCTCATCAACTGTCTTTACATCAGACTCTGGTAGTTTTGACTTTAATGGATTAAATACCAACGATACTATTGGGTCTAGTAACATTATTGCAGGTGGGGGGTTTATAAGCGTCAGCACCTTTTTACTAGTAGATTTTGTTATAAATTCAAATAGGATTTCTGTTAAAGCAGTTGACAGTATTACAGGAACAATATATGGGTCTTTCACTTTAGAAAATACTAACCCTGGAGTTATGGTAATTGCAGCATCATTACCAGATAATAATAATGTTACTAGTGGAAATAGTAATGAAATTTTTCTTGATAATTTATTTTTAAACCCATCTCCTGGTACGATTGTTTTTACATCAACAATTAATTCTGAATTAGGAGATGTTGATGTACAAACCGCAACTCAATCTATTCATTGTATTGATTGTAATGGAGATTTAGGCGGATCAGCATACATTGATAGTTGTGGTAATTGTGTAGGTGGAAACACTGGTGATTTGCCGTGTATTCCTTTCACCCCAACTGTTACGGTTTCTATTTCAAATACTGATTGTGATAGTTTGACTGATTTAACAATTACAGTAAGTCAAGATCCTAATGAACCTGATATGTCAACATCACTTTTTGCTTCAGACAATGGATCCTTTACAATTAACACTATGTCAATTGGTGATACAATTGGTAATGCCAATATGACTCTTGGAAATGCATCATTTAATACAGTTTTAATTGTGAATTCAATTGTTTCTGCTAATCAAGTTATTATTCAATCTATAGCGTCAACAGGACTTGTTATGGGGACTTTTACTATTTCTAATAACAACCCTGGTGTTAGTATAACCGCTCAATCTATTCCTGATGGTAATAATGTTACAAGCGGTAATTCGCAGGCAGTTAATTTTAATAATGTTTTTTTAAATCCTGGTTCAGGTACAATTAATTTTACTACAACTATTAATTCTGAGACTGGTGATACTGATATTCAATCATTTAGTTTTCAAATTCAGTGTTTATGTGTCACGTCATACTCCTCCATTAATGCCTCAGCTTGTGATAGCTATAACTGGTCTATAAATAATCAAACTTACACATCATCAGGGATATACATAGATACTATTGTAAATGTGGGTGGATGTGATAGTATTATAACACTTAACCTTACTATCAATAGTAGTGATGCAACAAGTAGTTCTGAGACTGCTTGTGACAGTTATACATGGGATGGAGTAGTATATACTTCATCTGGTTCATATGCGAATACATATACGAATGCTGCAGGATGTGATAGTATACATACATTAAATTTAACTATCAATAGTAGTGATGCAACAAGTAGTTCTGAGACTGCTTGTGACAGTTATA
>CAJWIX010000137.1 GCA_913042175.1 uncultured Flavobacteriales bacterium | reverse complement strand
TATTTCTTTTAGCGTCTATTTCTTTCCTTTCTTGTGAAAAAGAAGGAATAGAGGGGCCCAACCTTAATGATCTTTTTGGAGAACTTAATATTATTGAAGAATTTCAAATAATAAATGACTCTGCTAGCTTTAACACTGAGTCTGCTTATTTTACCGCTAAGTTTTCAAAGATTGTTGATTGGAAAATTTCAATAACAGGAATTAGTTCTGGGGCGCAAAAGGTAATACTTGGAAAGTCAAATGAAATTAATGCTACAAATAGTTTATGGAGAGGAGAGGTTACCACCCTACCTTTTTTCAAAGAGGAAAATTGTTCAGTACTATTAACCTTTCCATCTCATAACGACACAATATCTCGCTCTTATAAGATAAACACAGCAAAGACATATGGAAATGGAAGTGAGCTTGTGGTTAGTGATTTTGAAAATGGATTTAATCCAAATTTTACTAACTTTTTTCAATCCACCTGTCTTAAAAAAATTGAAACTGGTAGTGCTGGACAATCTGATAGGTATTTAGTTCAAGAAGGAACTTGTGATTGGGATTGGTTAATAGGATATATTGATTATCCTGCAAATCATTGGTATCAACAGGGAACACTTAATGCAAATCCTGAAAACGTATATTTTAATATTATGATAAATGGAGATAGCACGCTATCTCCAACAAATGAAGCAAATTCATTGTTTAAGTTAGAATTCTATGAGGATGAAAATCAAGATGGATATTATGACCCAAACACAGAGGATCGTTTAGAAGTAGAGTTTGATGTTGATTGGAACGGTTGGAAAATGGTGTCTTATAAATATAGTGATTTAATACTGGCATGGAACAGTGGAGGAAATGCAATAAGAGAACCTAATAAAATTATTAAATTCAGAACTCTTTTGTTAGCAAATCCAGAGTCTGGTTTTGCTAAAGCGGATGTAGATTACATAGTATGGAGTGAAGGAAGTTCAATTCTAAATCAATAAAAATGTTGAGAATAATTCTTTTCTTATCTCTTATTTTAAGTTCATGCAAAAACCTTGATCTGCTCACACTATATGATATTGAGGTTGAAAATACAGAGGGTATTGATGGTTTTACCTCAACAGAAATTTTTACAACAGGAGGTAGTGATGAGGTTTGGGGTATGACTGGAAGTGATGATTGGTTTTGTAATCCGTTTAGTTTTTCTGCGTATGATGCAAGCATTGACTATGCAAGTATCAATAAAGCAAAATCAAATGAGAAAAAGAACGAAATAATAGAAGATGTTGATAGAAAATATAATCTGCCAACGGTTAAAGTAAAAGACAGAAAAAGAGTTCCTAAAAATTCAATACATCTTAAAACAGAAAAAAATCCTAATTGTCCATGGATAGGAATGGGTATTGGCTGGGATGGTTGGCAAGGTAAAGATATGAGTAGAATAATGGAAAAATCTGCAATAGAACTTATGGCTAGAGTAGAAAAGGGTTATGTCTCTAGCTTACCTATTGTCTTTATTCTTGAGGATTATTCAGATAATCAATGTTATGCAACAGCTAATTATCTTGGTATTGAAGGGGGGAAAATTGATGAATCATGGACCAAGGTGATAGTTCCACTACAAAGTTTTTCTTACATCAAAAACAAAATTGACTTAACTAATGTTAAGCAACTATTATTACAGTGTTATGATGCAACCGATGTTTATTTAGACAATATTAAAATTGTTCCATATGAGCATAATTACGAGCGTCTTGAAGACAATTTAACGGTATATGATTCAATAGGCCCTATAAATATATTTCAAGATGAACTTATAGGGGCTTGGGGTATTGACATTAAAGACTGTTTAAATTTTAGCACTAAAAAACAGCAGAATAGTAATACTTATATTGATATTAAAATAGACTCTAGTTCTTGTGATTGGTTGGATTTTGGAATCAGCTGGAACAACTGGTTGTATACTGATATAAGTAGAAACATAAAGAAATTAGACTTAGTGTTTGATCTAAAAGCTAATAAAGCAGAGAGCTTTGTAATATCTTTTGAGGATTATACAGGTAAGAAATTATCATACCAAATCAACAAGAATGATATAAAACAAGATAATAAGTGGAATAAGATACAAATACCATTATATCGTTTTCCAATTAGAAAATCTAATGTCGATTTGACAAAAATTAAGCAAATCCATTTTGCTTTTAACTATAATACTGAGATCAGTATTGATAATATTAAACTAATTAAAAATTAAAACTATGAAAAACATATTTACCTTTTTATTTTTTATAACAACACCATTTTTCATGTCTTCACAGGTATTGTGGGATGACTTTGAACAAAATAGAGTTGGTTATTATGAGTTTGTACACGGTGGAATGACTACAAGGTATGCTAATCCTGATGTCAATAATTCTGTAAACACCTCTCCTATTTGTGCCCAATATGTTAGAAACCCGGGCGAACTTTGGGATGTTTTGGTTATTGTTGGAAATGGACCTATAGACGATGTTTCGTCATATGTTGATGGAACAAAAACTATGAGTGTTGATGTTTATAGTCCAGCTCCAGGTATACCAGTACAAATAACACTTGAAGACTCTTCTTTGGCAGGACCAACCAATTATCCCGTTGGAAGACATAGTATCTATTTAGGCGTAACTACAACAACAAACCAGTGGGAAACTATTAATTTAACATTTGACTCACAGCCTGACGCTGCTATGTCAGACGTAGGCCTAACATCAGTTATATTGTTGTTTAATGGTGGAACAAATACTGGAGATATATATTATTTTGACAATCTATATGGTCCTGAGCTTAGCAATCAATGTGATGGTTTAACTGTTAATCCAACACAGGATCTTGCCAATTGGGATTGTCACTGGAACCTAGGGATGTGTCCATCAGCTTCTGCCTGTGCTTCTTATGACTATATGAGCGGGTGGTTAAACCAGGCCTATAATCCTGAAACTAATACGATTAACAGTAGTAAATATTGTGGGGAATATACAAGAAATCCAGATGCTAATGGAGAAGATGTATTTATTGCATATCCTTTAAACGGTAGCTTTGATATTGGATCAACACCATATTTTAATATGAAGGTATACGGCCCTCCTACTTCCATATATGTTTCTTTTCAAAATAATGGAACAGAAGTGGTTGGTTTTAATCAAGGAATTTGGCAAAACAACACTTGGCAACAAATTAATTTTGATTTGACGCCATTTCAGAGCGGGGGTATGAGCTTGGATAGAGTGGTGCTGTTTTTTGACCAGGGAATGGTTAATTGGGACACATATTACATAGATGACATTGGTCTTTCGGCAGCTCCTGTTTCAACTAGTGAACTTGATGTTAATTACGGTTTATCTGTATATCCAAATCCGCTAACAAATAATTCAGTTATAAGCTTTAGTATAGACCAGCCTTCTTTTGTTAAAATGGAGCTCCTTGATATACAAGGGAAAATAGTATCTACATTGGTAAATAATAACTTAGATTCTAATAATTATTCTGTAAAAATAGATTCTAAACTTCCTAATGGTATTTACATGCTAAAAGCTTCAATTAATGAATCAGTTACTACCAAAAAAATTAGTGTAAACAATTAATACGCATAAAATGATTTATAGGTTTCTTCTCTTTCTTTTTCTGTTTTCAAGTGTTTTTTGTTTTGCTCAAAGTGGGCATGGTAAAACTGAAATTGTTAAAACCGAGGAAGGTTTTAAGCTATTGCGTAATGGAGAGTATTATTATGTCAATGGAGCTGGAGGAAGCACTTATTTAAAAGAATTAGCAGAGATTGGAGGAAATTCTATTCGAACCTGGGCTACTGGAGATGGTCTTGCTGTTTTAGATAGCGCACATAAGCACGGTCTTACTGTTTGTATGGGCTTATGGGTAAACCATGAAAGACACGGCTTTGATTACAATGATGAATATTCTGTTAAAGCTCAACTAAAAGGCTTTGAAGACGCTATCATTAAAATGCGAGATCATCCTGCGTTATTAATGTGGGCTGTTGGTAATGAAGTAGATCTATTCTATTCAAATTTTAAGGTTTGGAATGCAGTTGAGGATATTGCTGCGATGATTAAAAGATTAGATCCAAACC
>CAJWIX010000136.1 GCA_913042175.1 uncultured Flavobacteriales bacterium | reverse complement strand
TCCTTGAATAGGGTGGGGATTCCAATCAGGATGTGAGACTGCTGGTGCTCCATCAACAGTTCTTTCTTGAGTTGTGCCCTTGGCAACAAGAGGTGCAACATCCGGTTCTGCCATTATTAGTTTAGTATTTGGCATAGATTTTTTTAGAACTCTAGCGACTCCTGAGAAGGTTCCACCAGTTCCATAACCCGAAACCCAGTAATCTAAACCTAATTCTTTAAAATCAGATATTATTTCTTCTCCAGTGGTGCTCTCATGAATATTAGCATTAGCTTCATTTTCAAATTGTCGTGCATAAAACCAACCATTTTGATCTGCTAATTCCTTGGCTTTTTTATACGCACCAGAACCTGCTTCTGGAGCAGGGGTAATAATTACCTTTGCTCCTAAGAATCTCATCATTTTTCTTCTTTCTATGGATGCACTTTCAGGCATAGTAATTACACAAGGATAGTTCTTTGCAGCGCAGACAAAAGCTAGCCCAATTCCAGTATTGCCACTAGTTGCCTCAACAACAGTTTGACCTGGTTTTAAGATTCCTTGTTTTTCCGCCTCATCAATAATACTGAATGCCAATCTGTCTTTTACAGATGATGCTGGATTAAAAAACTCAGGCTTTACATAAAGGTTAATACCTTCAGGAGCTAAATTGTTAATTTTTACAGCTGGAGTATTACCAACTGTCTCAAGAATGCTTGAAAAAATCATAAAAAGTCCATTAAAAAAAATGCAATTCTATCATAGTTAATTTAAATTATTTTCTAAAAAATATGTGTATTAAATGTCAATATTATATATATCTTGTTATATTAATTGAGTAATACTTTTTGGAGACGTTATGAAACATAAATATATTCAATGTTTTTTTACATTGATTCTTACAGTATCTATTTCTGCTCAAAACACCACTATTGGTGACGTTGATATGGGAGAGATAAAAAATAGTGAAGCATTTAATCAAGTAAAAAAATTGCTTGGAAAATGGGAAGGTAAACTGTATCAACAATCTGGTGCTGTTGTAGATACTTACTCTGAATTTAGATTGGTATCTAATGGAAACTCAATTGTTGAGACATTGATTGAGGATGGGGTAGAGATGATGACCACTTATTCTGATAAAGATGGAAAGTTAGTTGTAAAACATTATTGTGCATTAGGAACAGAACCAATGTTTGAGGTAGAGTCAATGGATAATAATTCGCTTAAATTAAAATCAGATCCAGGACCAGGATATCATCCAAAACATCATAATTTTGTTGAATCGATAGGTTGGACTTTTAATGACGAAAACAATGTAAGAGTTGATGCTTCTCTTCACTTAGATGGTGAACTTCAAGTACAACACTCTTTAATAAAAAGAATCGAATAAAAAAAGAGGGCCTTTCGGCCCTCATATTCATCTATCTCTTTGCAGGATATCCTTTTACCGGTGTTATAAGACTTACATTTCGTAATTCACGAATGGAAGCAACATTTTTAACAAATGTTTGAAAAGCTTCTGTTTGTGAATTGGCATCAAATGTTGTGTATAAGTCATCAATTGAATCACCACCCACATATACAAAATGTGACATCCAGCCACTTCCTGCTCTGTGTGTTATTAATCCCGCTGAATTTGTTTGTTCTAATGAATTCATCATTTTTGTCCATTCTTCTGCATACATTGGAGCCTTTCCAAGTGCAACATTAAAATCAAACTTCATAAAATGCTTATCATTAGTCCAATCACCAACTTCAAGAGATTGCTCACCAAGTCTACTTACATAGTCAGTTGGTTCAGAATGTTTAGATAGTTTTTTGATCAACTTAGCTGTCTCAGGACATGCACTAACGATAGATCTTCCTTTTTCTAACATATCATTATTTTTATACCCAACATAAATGAAATGAGTATGTACAGAACCTAATACACCCATAACAACAACTTCAGCACCAGATTCTGATTGCCATTTTTTTGCACAATCAGATTCATAATGCTCATCAATTGCTTCTATAAAACCTGCAGGATTAGTTACGTTAAAGTAGTGAAATTCACCTGTTTCTTCACCAGGCTTTACGTTATTTGCATTAACCGTAAATGAAAAAATTAATGATAATGAAATTATATATTTATTTATGTTCATTATTTTTTACTCCAGACAATAGCAAGCTGAAATACTACAACTAATAGAACAAAGAATGTTTGAACAGGTCCTCCCACTGAAAGTGGTGAATTAGGATATGTCGACATTCTTTCTGCTGAGGCTGCTTCAATTGCAACTAAAGAATTAGCTGCAGTTTCTAATATGGCTGCACCTATTTGCTGTGTATAAAACAACATTATTCCAACAAGAACACAATATATTGAAGTAAATACTTTTGCTGCCATGTTTGCATCAGTACTGTTAAAGATATTATTGGCCATTCTAAAACCAAGCCATGTTAATAAGACCATACCCACAAAGTACATAGAATTACTAATAAATCCCACATACATTAAATTAAATATTTGATATTCAGTCATTTTCTCCTCCCAAATTAAAATTGACTTCTATAATAGTAATACATATAACACATAATTATTAATATTAATGTATATCAAAACTACTCATATATTGTGTATATTTCAAAACATTCATGTTTCGTTTTGGTAAAATAAGTCTTCAACATATTATAGAAATAAGAGCAAATTATGAAATTAAATGCATCAGACGCATTGATTAAAACCTTAATTAATAATGGACTAGAGGTAGTTTTTGCTAATCCAGGTACATCAGAAATGCATTTAGTTGCAGCAATTGATCATAATCCTAAAGTACGACCAGTTCTCGGCTTATTTGAAGGTGTTGTAAGTGGTGCTGCAGATGGATATGCAAGAATGTCAGGCAAGGCTGCAGCAAATTTACTGCATCTTGGTCCTGGTCTAGGTAATGCCTTTGCAAATATTCATAATGCAAGGAAAGCTAATTCTCCAATGATTAATATCGTTGGTGATCATGCTTCTTATCATTTAAAACATAATGCTCCTCTGACTTCAGATTTAGATGGATTATCTAATGCTAGTTCTGACTGGGTAGGAAGATTAGATGATCCAAAAAATATATCTAAATTAGCAAATACAGCATGGCAAACAGCTAATAGCCCTAGTGGAAAGGTAGCAACAATGATTATTCCTGCTGATTATGCTTGGAGTAATATAAATATAGATATTGAACCAAATGTATCAGTAAATAACCCTAAATCAGTTGATTATAATGATATTACCAATGCATATAATTTACTTAAGAAGGATAAATCTATGTTATTTATAGGTGGTAGATTTCTTGATGAAACATGTCTCAAATTGGCTTCTCATATAGCAAGTGCAACTAATTGCAGGTTAGTGACTGACACATTTATACCTAAAATTAGAAGGGGTGCTGGATTGCCTATTATTGAACAAGTACCTTATTTTGCTGAAATGGCAGAACTTTTCTTAGCTGATACTCAATCTATCGTATTTATTGGTTCTAGACCTCCGGTTTCATTTTTCGCCTATCCTGATAAAAAAAGTTTTTTATCTCCTGATTCTGCTGAATTATTTGAGCTTTGTTCAAATGATGATGATGGAGTCAGTGCGTTAAATGAGCTTAAAGATTTATCAGGTTCTACTAAAATTGATGAAAAATTTATTCAATCTCATATTGGTGATGTACCAACTAGTGGGGATCTTGATGCAACTACGCTAGGTCCATTGATCGCTGGTTTAATGCCTGAGGATTCAATAGTTTCCGATGAAGCAACGACATCAAGTCTTTTAGTTTCACCTTTTGCTCTTCAAGCAAAACCTCATGATTGGTTAGCACTTTGTGGAGGTTCTATAGGGCAGGGTCTTCCATTGGCTGTAGGAGCGTCTTTAGCAAAACCAGATAGGCCTGTTATTACACTTCATGGGGATGGTGGAGCAATGTATACAGTTCAAGCACTTTGGACACAAGCTAGAGAAAATTTAAATATTACCAATATTATATTTTCTAATCGCTCATATGAAATCTTAAAAATTGAGCTTGATAGGGTCCAAGCAATAGAAACAGGTGATAGAGCAGCCTCCATGTTTTCATTAGATAATCCTCCGATAAACTGGTGTAAATTATCTGAATCTATGGGAGTGCCTGCATATAATCCTAAAACAGT
>CAJWIX010000135.1 GCA_913042175.1 uncultured Flavobacteriales bacterium | reverse complement strand
TGATGAATGGATTAGCAGATGTACCTTGGGACGATTTTGATGAGTCAACTGATGGCCCTTGGACAGGTACTTACGTTATGGAATCTGCAGGCTTAGCTTTTACCGTTGATGCAAATGGTTTACCTGCAACGATTGATGTTACTCCTTCAGCTGATGGTTCTGCTTATGAAGGCGTAGACGAAGTGATTGAAGATGATTTTTTTGTTCCTACTTATTATAAAGGTGCGTTTGGTTCTGCTAATTGGCTAGAAGGATGGTCTTACTTAGATGAAGCAGGCCTTCTTTTTGAACAAGATGAAGAGGTTACTCTTTTAGGAGGTAATTTAACAGAAGACACCTATTTAGCAGCTTCAGGAACTTATTATCTTAACCAGCAATTATTTGTTAAGGATGGTGTTACGCTTACAATAGAAGCAGGTACTGAGATACTCGGTCGTTACGATGCGAACTATTCTGCAGATAATCCAGCTCCATGTTTAGTTGTTGAACAAGGTGGTAAGATTATAGCGCAGGGTACTGCTGAAGCTCCGATCACATTTCGTTCTGAGCTCGATGCAACTGATCCTAACTATGGTAATGGTCGTGGTCTTTGGGGTGGTTTGATCATCAATGGATACGCTCCGATCGCCAATGATGGAGGTACTGCAAACGTAGAAGGTTTAACCGGTGTTCCATATGGTGGAACAGATCCAGATGATAACTCTGGAGTACTTCGTTATGTTCGTGTTTGGAATGGTGGTTCTTCTATTGCTCCAGATAATGAGATCAATGGTATTACTCTAGCAGGTGTTGGTCGTGGTACTACAGTAGAATACTGTGAAGTTGGGTTAAACTTAGATGATGGTTTTGAGATGTTCGGTGGAACAGTTGATCTTAAATATTGTTCAGTGATTGCTGTGGGTGATGATGCATTTGATACAGATGCAGGATACCAAGGTCGTGGCCAGTTCTTACTTGTAGTAAGAGCAGATGATAGTGATAAAGGTCATGAGATGGATAGTAAGACCAATGGTGATTTAGACAGTCAGCCAAGATCTCATCCGCACTTTGCGAATGTTACAGTAATTAGTTCTGTTGCACATGGAGAAGATGCTTTACGTCTCAGAGAAGGTACTGGTGGAGATTTTCGTAATTACATTATCCATGGTGCAAACGATGGTGTTCGTAATGACGACAATGGTTCAGAGCTTGTAACTCAAGATCTAGCTGCTGCTCAGGCCCATGGTCACCCAGATTATTTATACATCTCTGGCAGTATGGTGATGAATGGATTAGCAGATGTACCTTGGGACGATTTTGATGAGTCAACTGATGGTGCATGGACAGGTACAATGGTATCCGAATCAGCTGGACTAGCAATGACGGTAGATGCAAATGGTTTACCTGCAACATTGCACGTCAACCCGCCATTAAATAGTATAGCTTTTGAAAATGTCGATGAAGTTATAGAGGATGATTTCTTTACTCAAACTGATTATAAAGGTGCTTTTTCAAGTGATTCAAACTGGCTTGAGGGGTGGTCTTATTTATCAGTTGCGGAGGTGTTGAGTACAGACAACGATAAGAGTTCAATTATAGCTCAGGAGTTAAAATTACATGGTAATTATCCAAATCCATTTAATCCATCAACAAAAATTAATTTTGAGTTAAGTGGGTATCATGATAATGTAACCTTTACAGTTTTTAATGTTACGGGTCAAATTGTAAATCAGATTTCTTTTTCAAATACCTTGCCAGGTATGCAGGTAATCAGTTGGAATGGTATTAATTCTAATGGTGCCAGTGTTCCAAGCGGGATTTACTTTTACCAAGTTCAAGCTGGTGATTTATCAGCCATGGGCAAGATGACATTAGTAAAATAATTATGTGTCACCTCACATAAAAAGCTCATGATGAGCATTAAAAAGGGTCATAAGAAATTATGACCCTTTTTTTATAATCAGTTAATTTTTAAATGGTTACGTTGAAGTATGTAATTTTTATAATGAAATTATTGTTTTTGTTTTTCCTTTTTGCATGTAATTCATTCAATGAAATTGAATCTTATATCCATGATATAGAACCTGTTTCAATTTCTGGAAATATTAATGCTGTTATTGAAATACCATCAGGTACACACGATAAATTTGAAGTTTCTAAAGAAACTGGTCAAATAGTACAAGACATTGAAGATGGGCTTCCAAGAAAAATAAAGTATATAGGTTATCCTGGAAATTATGGTATGATTCCTAAAACATTGTTATCGCCTGAAACTGGAGGCGACGGTGACCCATTAGATGTTATTGTATTAGGTGAACAATTACAAAAAGGCAGTGTTGTTGAAATCAAATTAATTGGAATTCTTAAAATGCTAGACAATGGCGAGATTGATGATAAGCTAATAGCAGTAAGGGTTAATAATTCAATTTTCTCAAACGTAACTTCATTTAATGAATTAAAAAAATCATACCAGGGTGTAATAGAGATCCTTGAAATATGGTTTACTAATTATAAAGGTTCTAAGAAAATAGCTGTGCGTGGATTTGAGAATGAGCAAAGAGCTTTAGAAATATTTAAAAGTGCATGCCAACAATATAAAAATCATAATGATAAAAATTAATTCTTCTCACATATCAGAATTTGTTGGAACATTTTTTTTAACTGCTGTAGTTATTGGTTCTGGTATAATGGCTGAAAATTTATCTCAAGGAAATCATGCCGTTTCTTTACTGGGGAATACAATTGCTACTGGCGCTATATTATTTGTTTTAATAAAAAGCTTTTCATCAATATCTGGAGCGCATTTTAACCCTGTAGTAAGTTTAGTTTTTTTAATTAAAAAAGAAATAGCTCTTCTTGATATTTTAAAATATGTGTTTTTTCAATTTCTTGGCGCCCTTTTATCTGTGGCTTCTGTACACTATTATTTTGGCCAGCAAATAATACAAATTTCTACTAATAGTAGAGGTGGCACAGAAATGATATTCAGTGAAGTAATTGCAACATTTGGTTTAATAATTACAATACTATTCGTTAGAAAAAATAATCCAAAGGATGTTGCCTCTGCAGTTGCTCTTTTTATTACTGCTGGATATTGGTTTACATCTTCTACTTCATTCGCTAATCCAGCTGTAACAGTTGCAAGAATATTTACTGACACATTCACAGGAATTTCACCTGCATCGGTTTTTAATTTTATTATAGGACAGCTAATTGGTTCTTTTCTAGCATTGACTTTTTATAATAAAATCGAAAAAAATTAATCTAACATCATTCAAATCATCATATAATTAATCTCAAATTAAACTTGAATCAAATTCTATCTCTCCCCTAACCAAAACCTAATTATAATTGGTCAATTTTTTCCTGTAAATAAGGATGCGGAATTGAGATTTTATATCTCAGATCCTTAATTAAGCAATAATGTAAAAAAGGAGATTCAATGTTTAGTTTTAAAAAAATCTTTGTAGTGCTAATTAGTGTTTGTTCACTTGCAACCTCAACCACTTTTCAAAACAATAAACTTCCATCAATAGTTGGTGGTTCAAAGTCAGTTCAGGAAGCTTTTAAATATCCGAAAATAATGATGGAACAAAATGCGATAACAACTGGTAAATCCATAGCTGAGTTTTTCATTAATAAAGATGGAAAGGTAACAGATATAACTGTTATAAAATCTTTAGGTCCTGTGTTTGATCAGGTTATGATTGAAGGGGTAAAAAAATTAGAATTTGTACCAGCAAGCATTAATGGCAAGCCTATTTCTGTAAAGTATAAACTCCCAATAATTTTCAGAAAATAAATAGTATTTATAGGTTTACCATCCCACAGCTCGCCAGCATGTACAGATAGAACAGGCCTTGTTTAGTCAAGGCCTGTTTGTTTTCTAACATGATTCAAATAGTTATCTAAAGGTGTCATTCTAATTTATTATATAAAAATACGGGCCAAAAATTGACTCAAGTAATAAATTGGGTTGTATCCAAGGATCAACAAATTGCATTTCTTGTATTTTCAAAATGGTTTAAGCATTCATTTTGGAATTACTATTTTAAAATTTCTTCTAAATCAGGGGATGGTTTTTTTATAGTCTTGTTTGGCTTCTATTTATACTCATTTATAGACAATAGTACCCGTATCATTTTTGCATTATTTATAGCATTTACTATTGATAAGATCATTTATTTTCTACTAAAA
>CAJWIX010000134.1 GCA_913042175.1 uncultured Flavobacteriales bacterium | reverse complement strand
CTTTCCAATATTTTGAGTTGCATGATATGAGCGAGACCACTCACCAATTTGATTAAATGTTCCTCCAAATATATGATTAAAATTACCAACGTGAATGAAATGAGTTGCTTCTGGGGGGTCTTCTTCATCGTCATAGGACCCTCCACCTCCACTCCATGCAGGGAGAAACATCTGAGATATTTTCCATGGTCCAAAATTGTCATCTGGAAATATCTCTGGATCATTGGACTTATCAAATGCTTCAATGGTTGCCCTTGTGACAGCTCTATGGTGCCCATGCTGACCATCAATATCTAAAAAGGTAGGTATAATTATGTCAGGTTTATAAGCTCTGACCATTCGGATCATTCTTTGAATTGTATAATTCTTATCCCAAAATTCAAAAGTTTCTTCTGCTGATTTAGAAAGACCAAAGTCAACGATACTATTATTTCTACTATCAGCAAGCCAACCAATATCAACTCTTAAAACTGACATAGCTTTAAGTAATTCATAAGTTCGTAACGCACCTAAATAATCGTCTCTTTCAGGACCAATACTGTTTTGGCCACCCTGGCCCCTTACTGCGTTTACATAAGAAACGTAATAACCTTCACCTAAAGATAATTTAGCAAGAAGACGGCTAGTTTCATCATCAGGATGAGCACCTGTCTGCATGAAGGAAACAGTAGACTTTAGTGATTGTAAATTAGCCCATAAAGATCTGTTAAGGTAACGATGCTCTTGATTTTCAATATCTTTTTTTCTCATTATACCACTTGTAAAACTAACATATTTGATATTAGTGTAATAGTATTATTAAAATCAATAACTGATGTTATGATTAATTTGTTATAATTAACTTAAGTAATGGAGGAAAAATTGAAAAATATTAAATTGTATTTATTTTCTATTTTCGGCTCACTTTTTATATTCAGTAGTATCTCAGCGAATGCTGTTGAAATTGAATACTGGCAGTATGAATATGGGGCTAGAGTTGAAGCTATTGATAAATTAATAGCGAATTTTCAGAGTGCTAATCCAGATATCACAATAAAACATACATACTTTCCCTATGCAGACTATCGAAAAAAAGTTGCAATTGCAGTGGCTGCAGGAGATGGACCAGATTTAGTTCAGCTTTACTATGGTTGGCTAAATGACTACAGAGATACAGGTTTAATCCAGCCTTTGCCAAAGGACGTTTTTTCTCATGATGATATAGAGAGTAATTTCTTTAAAATGGTTTCTGCAATGAAGGCTGATGGTGATTATTGGGGATTGCCGACTGCAGTTAGATCATTGGCATTATTCTATAATAATGACTTACTAAAAGAAGCAGGTTTGTCAGGTCCTCCAGAAACACTGGATGATATGGTTAACTACGCAAAAAAACTAACAAAAAGAGATGGAAGTGGAAACTTGATTCAAGAGGGAATGGCCTTTGATGGTGGAATTGGTCAAACACATCATTTTTTCAGAGAAGTTTTAGTTAGACATTTTGGTGGCAAACCATTCTCAGACGATGGACAAAAAGTTACATATAATGATGCAGCAGGTGCAAAAGCTTTAAAATATCTTACTGACTTTGAAAAAACACATAAAACTACGCAGAATGGTTTTATGAATAGAGGTCAGGATGCTTTTGCGGCTGGTAAAGTCGGATTATATATTGACGGTTCGTTTAGAATTTCAAAATTCAAAAAGGCTGAAGGCCTCAATTTTTCTATTTCTGAACTACCAGGCCATAATGGGACTAGATATAATTTTTCTTCTTTCTGGGCAAATGCTCTAAGTAGCAAAGCGGAAGGCGCAAAGAAAGATGCAGCAGCAAAGTTTTTAAAATATTTAACCTCTGATGAAGCTATGCAAATTTGGTTAGACACAGTTGGTGAACTGCCTGCAAAGCCTTCAGTTGCTTTAGTTGATGAAAATAAACAACATCCATTATATGGACCATTTATTCGTGGTTTAGATTATGCTACAGCTACTACATTTGTATCAGAAAAGCCACAAAGGCAATCAATAGTTGATGCATATGATATGGTTGTTTTACAAGACGTATCACCAGAGGATGCATTAGCAAAAGTAGTTAAAAAGGAACAAGAATTATTTGATGATTTCTTTGGAAACTAGTTCTTTTCTGGGAAGGCCTAAATGGCCTTCCTTTTTTATATAACTTATCAATATGTTTAGAAGTTTTTGGGAAAATCTAACTATAAAACAAAAGCTTGCCATAACAGCTTGGCTTTTTTTAGCAATACCAATAATTTTTTATATAACAATACGATTTTACCCCACTTATGAAGCTTTTTACGTTTCTTTCATGAAATGGAACTTACTTGGAGCCAAAAAATATATTGGATTTAAGAATTATATTAGGATTTGGGGGGACGAAGATTTTTGGATAGTTCTTTGGAACACAATAAAATATGCAATTATTGGAGTTCCTATAAGTCTTCTAATCTCATTTACAGTAGCATATTATTTAAATGAAATTAGATTTGGCCATCAAACAATAAGAGCTTTATACTTTATCCCATTTTTGACAACTGCGGTTGCAATGGCTTGGGTGTGGCGTTGGTTTTACCAACCAATGCCAATAGGATATTTCAATATAATGTTGTCTTGGATTGGTATCCCGCAGCAGCCTTTTTTAAGGTCGGTTGAACAGGCATTATATTCTGTAATGGCCCCAGCGGTTTGGGCTGGATTAGGATTTCAAATAGTGATTTTTATTGCTGGTTTAAGAGCGATTCCCAAAAGTCATTTTGAGGCAGCAGAAATTGATGGTGCTGGTAGACTTCAAATTTTAAGAGAGATAATTTTGCCTGCATTAAAACCTACAACTATTTTTCTAATAATAATTTCCACTATTGGTTTCTTAAGAATATTTGATCAAGTCTACACAATGAGTGAAGATAGTGCAGGTGGCCCTCTTAATGCTACTAAGCCTCTGGTTTTAATGATTTATGATTTTGCTTTTGATGAGTTCAAACTTGGAAGAGCTTCAGCATTAACAGTAATTTTATTTCTTTTGCTTTTATTTGTGAGTATTTTACAGCTTTGGCTTGCTAGGAATCGTTATGCAAAAAAATGAAATATTTCTAGAGAAATTTGATAATATAAATCCTAGAAGAATTTTGACTTGGACTTTAATTTTTATTGGTGGTGTTATTATGGTAACCCCAATAATTTTTATGATTAGTACTTCACTAAAAACTGGTCAGGAAGTTTATTTTTTTTCACTAATACCTGACAAAATTACATTTAAAAATTATATTTTTGTGATAACTGAGTCAAAGTTTGGTTATTGGATGCTAAATTCATTGTGGGTGGCAACATTTAGCACATTGTCAGTATTATTTTTCGACAGCCTTGTAGGATACACACTTGCAAAATTCGAATTCAAAGGAAGAGAAATTGTTTTTATTGCTATTCTTAGTACATTAATGATTCCAACAGAAATGCTTATAATACCATGGTATATGATGTCTCGTGAATTTGGTTGGATTGATACCTATTGGGGGATTGCCTTTCCAGGATTAATGACTGGCTTTGGAACTTTTTTAATGAGGCAATTTTTCATGAGCCTGCCAGATGAGCTTATAGAAGCTGCTAGAATTGATGGATGGTCAGAATTCGCTATTTGGTGGAAGATTGCAATGCCACTTGTAATACCAGCCCTTTCCGCTTTAGCTATTTTTCATTTTCTTGGAAACTGGACAGCCTTTCTTTGGCCTTTGATTATAACAAATGATCCTGAAATGTATACTATACCAGTTGGTTTGGCATCATTTAATGGCGAATATGAAATGAACTGGGAAATTGTTATGACAGCTTCATGTCTGGCAACCATACCAACACTATTTGTATTTATTATTCTTCAAAAGTATATCATTAAAGGCATAATGCTAGCAGGATTGAAGGGATAAATAAATGAATAAATATGACAAATTTCCTGCAAAAGTCTATGTTGATAGTTTTTTAAAGCCAGACCTTTTTATTTATAAAAACATATTTAAAGATGCTCTTTTCCAGGTGAATTATGCCCAGTGTATTATGTTGAATGAGCAAAGCATAATTAATGATAAAGAAGCTAAATTAATTTTCGAAAATCTTTACAAAATTGAGCATGAATTTGATTTTGATAATTTAGAATATGACGCAAAGTTTGAAGATCTATTTTTTCTAGTTGAGAAAACTTTAATTGA
>CAJWIX010000133.1 GCA_913042175.1 uncultured Flavobacteriales bacterium | reverse complement strand
TATTCGGAGCTGGTGATACAGTGGGTGGAAGTGCTCACAAATTCTCATCTGGGTCATTTACTGAGGGAAGATTAGCTGCAAAAGCTGCTGTGAAATATATAGAAGATCAAAAAGCTAATGATATTAAGGTAAGCGATAAGCAATGTGATGATTTTAAAGAAACTATCTATAAACCACTCGAAAATTATACTGTTGGAAGAAACGAAATAACTGGAGGAACTGTATCTCCGAGTTATATTTCACCAATCCAGGGCTTACAAAGATTGCAAAAAATTATGGATGAGTATGTAGGTGGTATTAGCTACAATTACATGACTAACGAAAATACTCTTAAAAAAGGTTTAGAACTACTTGCATGGCTTGAAGAAGATCTGGAAAATGTAGGAGCCGAGGACTATCATCAACTGATGAGAGCCTGGGAGCTTAAACATAGAACTATCACATCTCAATGCGTTACAGAACATACCTTGTTTAGACAAGAAACTCGTTGGCCAGGTTATTACTACAGAGGTGATTATATGAAACTAGATGATGAAAATTGGCATTGCCTAACTTTATCTAGAAGAGACCCAAAGACAGGTAAGTTTACTATGGAAAAGGCACCTGTTTATCATATAGTTGATGAAAAAGAGAAAAAAGAAGCTTCTTAGAACTCAATAGATCATAAAATGGCTTTATTAGATAAATCCGATGAGGAAATTATTAAAATAGCCGAACCTATTTGGGCAAACTTAGTTAAATCCTCAAATATTAAAGATTATGGTGGATTTACAAGAGATTTGTCATCACAGATGATGTACGGAGCAAATGAGGTTGAGTTAGGTAAGCAATGGGCAAGTAATAAACTTATTTCAAGTTTAGCAGAAGGCTGTAAGGCAATAGGGTGCTTAAGACGTGGACTTTATATAACTATACTTTACAAACAAACTAGCACTGAAATACCAGGAGATTTTTTAGGTCGACTTGTTCTTGGAGACGAAGGGGATGAGGTTAAAGTTTTTGGGGCAACAATCTTTTAAATAAGTAAAAAATTATTTGCTTTTAATACAACTTGTGGTATCCCGCGAGTATGTTTCAAATAATAAATCAAAATTTAAAAAAATTACCTTCATTATTTGAAAATCAATTAAGCAAAATAATTAAATCATTTTTATATCTTTTTATTTTCTTTGCTTGGGGCATTATAATCTTAAGCACTGCTCAAAATTTTATATAAAACATTCATATTTATTGACTTTCAACTATTAGAAGAATAGTTACTGCTTATGGAGTATTTTCTTCCAATTGCACAAGTTGAAATCAATATCTTATACATTTTTGGTTTAAGTTTAGCTGTAGGAATTTTATCAGGTTTATTTGGAGTAGGTGGAGGGTTTTTAATGACACCATTTTTAATTTTTATGGGTGTGCCACCAATTTATGCTGTTCCAAATGAAGCAAGCAACATTCTTGGAACTTCTGTTTCAGGTTCTACAACACATTATCTTAAAGGAACGCTTGACTATAAAATGGGGTTCATGATTGTAATAGGTGGGATAGTAGGAACAGTTCTTGGAATTATTACTTTTTCATATTTTAAAGATATTGGAAAAATAAATGTAGTTATTTCTCTTGCATATATGTACATCCTAGCAATTTTAGGAACCTTTATGCTAATTCAAGGTGTTTCAGAAATTGATAAAGCTAGAAAAAAAATTACTGAAAGAAAAAAATTACATAAACACTATTGGATACATGGATTGCCTTTGAGAATGCGTTTTAAAAAATCTCAACTTTATGAAAGTGCGTTCACTCCAATTATAATTGGTTTAATTGTTGGTTTTATAGCAGCAATTATGGGTATAGGTGGTGCTTTTATATTAGTTCCTGCAATGATTTACATTATAGGAATGCCAACAAGACTGATTCCAGGCACTTCTCTTTTTGTAACTATATTTGTAAGTGCAATTGTAACTATTCTTCATGCATTAAATTATGGAACAATAGATTTAATTTTAGTTTTTGTTTTAATCTTAGGATCAATAATTGGAGTACAGTTTGGTCAAAAAATTGGAGAAAAAATTGATAGTTCAGAATTCAAAACCATTTTAGCAATTCTTTTACTACTAGTTGGTATCGCTATCGCATACGATACTTT
Source organism: uncultured Flavobacteriales bacterium (assembly GCA_913042175.1). Taxonomy (GTDB): domain Bacteria; phylum Bacteroidota; class Bacteroidia; order Flavobacteriales_D; family Parvicellaceae. The sequence goes on along the minus strand of CAJWIX010000133.1, from coordinate 2,096 downwards.
TATCAAAGATGAAAATTCTATTAATGCTGCTGTAAATACAAACGAAAACTTAGGAGCTTTAAGTCAATTTATTTTAAGTTTTTCAGAAGATATGCCAATATTTTATGGCCTTACTTCAGTGCTGCTTGCAGTAGTTCTTGGAGTTGGCGCAGCAATGATAAGAAGAGTTTATTCCAATTGGAACGACTCAAGGTTAGCTAAATTGAAAAAGTAACTAGGCGCTTCTATACAGTTTAGTCATTACAAACTCTTTATGACCCAATGCCTCTGCACAGGTTAATCTTCCATTTGCAACTCTAATAGTTGATTTTATCAACTCATCACCAGCTTGACTTAAATTCATCTCTCTTGAAAGAATTTTAGATACATCAACATCAATATGCTCGCTCATAGTTTTTGCAGTTAGTGGATTTGCTGTCAATTTAATCACTGGTTCTATTGGATTTCCAATAATATTACCTTGTCCTGTTGGAAACAGATGAATATTAAAGCCACCAGCAGCTTGTAAAGTAACACATTCTGCTGCAGCTGATGATGTGTCCATAAAGTATAAACCAGCTCCTTTTGTTGGCTCCTCTGCAGGTTCCAGTACATCTATAAATTGACATCCACCAATTTTTTGAAAGTTACCAAAAGCCTTTTCTTCAATAGTCGTCAATCCACCTGCTATATTTCCCGCTGTAGGTTGACTTTCAGACAGATCGTCAGTTGCTTCTTTCAAAATAAAATCATTATAATCGTTCCATGTTTTTTTAAATTTTGCTTGTGCCTCAGGTGTTTTACCTCTTTTTTCACAAACAGTTTCAGCTCCTGTTAATTCTGATGTTTCACCAAAACATAAATGAACTCCTAATGGCTCCAATTTGTCCATAAGATTTCCAACTGTTGGGTTTGATGCTAGTCCAGATGTTGTATCAGATTCACCACATTTAACTGAAATCCATAAGTCACTTAGAGGACATTCTTCTCTTTGTTTTTCAGATGCCCACATTGAAAATTCTTGTGCTTTTTTTGAAACTTTTGCAATCGTATCAATATCTCCAACTCCTTCAATACTAAAGCCTTCAACCGGTTTACCTGTTTTTGCAATTGCATCTACAATTCGTTTTGTCCATTTAGGCTCAATACCAACTACTATTACTGCAGCAACGTTAGGATTTTTTCCAGTTCCGATCATTGTTCTAAAATGTAATTCTAAGTCAGCACCAAACTGTAATCGCCCATAAGAATGAGGTAAAGCTATAGTACCCTTAATATTATTTGCTACAGCTTCTGCACAAGCATTTGAAATATCATCAACTGGAAGAATTATGACATGGTTACGTGTTCCAGCTCGACCATTTTCTCTTTTATAACCTAAAAAACTCTTTGGAATTTCCATTACTTACCATTTTTTTGTTTTAACATTATGAACATGTACATGCTCACCCTTTTTTATATTTTTAACAACTTTTCCAATATCATGACCATATTTTAATATTGTATCCCCTTCATTAAGGTCAATCATTGCAATTTTATGACCTAAAGGTATTTCATTTTTTGATTGAATTGACACAGATTTATCATTTTCCATAATCCAACAATTACAGTCTTGATTTGGCGTTATTTTTTCAATAACAACAACACCTACATTATCTTTTTCATCGTGGATTATTATATCTGTGTTAGACATTGTGACGATTTCTTTATTTGAATTTTCGTTAATCTTATATATTAATCGGACACTTTAACAAATAAAAAAAGATTTTAGAAAGGCTTAACTATGACCAAAATGACAACTGAAGAAGCGTTTATTAAAGTTCTTCAAATGCACGGGATTGAACATTCATTTGGAATTATAGGATCAGCCTTTATGGCAATTTCAGATTTATTTCCTAAAGCAGGTATTACTTTTTGGGATGTTGCTCATGAGACAAATGGCGGTTTAATCGCTGACGGATATACAAGAGCAACAGGAAAAATGTCAATGGTTATTGCTCAAAATGGGCCAGGAATAACCGGTTTAGTAACTCCAATTAAAACAGCATATTGGAACCATACTCCATTATTATTAGTTACTCCTCAAGCAGCCAATAAAACAATGGGACAGGGCGGTT
>CAJWIX010000132.1 GCA_913042175.1 uncultured Flavobacteriales bacterium | reverse complement strand
TATTGTTATTGTAAAAGATATATGGAATTGAACCTATTTGTTTATGTTTTACTAATATTTTGTATTCCCTATCTTCTGTATTCAAATATTCGAATCAAGCCAAGAAAAGGCTTCAGTATATTATTCATCTCTATAATTTCATGTGTAATTTTGTTAAATTTCAGCATCCTTACTATTCTTAGTGTTTTTTTGTTGGGGTGCACTTTGGTAGTAAAAAATAAAAAAATACATCCCTATTTTTACGGTGCAAGCTTCGCTTTGCTTAACTATGAAATTTTTGAAAAATTAAGTTTAAGTATTTTTGATTTTGTTATGAATTATCTCTTTCCAATATCTTTAGTAAGTGGGGTTTTTGCTTCAATGATGATAGGTCATTGGTTCTTAGTAGACCCTACAATATCAAAAGAAGGTATGAAAAAAATAGCTATTACAAGCACTATTCAATCATTAATTCTTACCCCACTTGTTTTTTTTGAATTCATAGGGCAAGACATTGAAAGAATATTTAAAAATGTAATCTTGATTCTTTTTCTATCTACAGCAATATTATCTTTCGCTTCTTATAAATCATTAGGTGAAAAATCATATACAGGAGTGATGGCTTCAACGGGATTGAGTTATTTATCCTTGATTGTTTCACTTGGAGCTTCAGGGGGTCTTTTACTTTTGTCCTAGGACTATATTTATAATTATGAAGATTTATACAAAAAAAGGGGACAAAGGTAAAACAAGGTTACTATTTGGTGACGCAGTTTCAAAAGATGATCTTGCCCCCGATGCATATGGGTCTGTTGATGAACTTGTTGCAGCATTAGGATTAATAAGGGCGGACAAAAAGCTTCCGATTGAAGTCCAAGAATCTGTACTTAGGATCCAAAGAGAATTATTCATAGTTGGAGCAGAATTAGCAACAACTAAAGAAAATAGAAAAAAACTTAAGCCTGATCAAACTTTAGTTGAAAAAAAGATGATTTTAAAACTTGAAAAGGAAATCGATTTTTTAGAAGAAAAAAATGGTATACCAGAGTTCTTTGTTGTTCCAGGTGAAAATAAAATATCAGCTAAATTTGATTGGGCTAGAGTTGTTTCAAGAAGAGCTGAGCGAAAGTGTGTAAGATGGCAAAGAAATTTAGAAATTGATGATTCACAAGTAGTAGTATATTTAAATCGGCTTTCAGATCTATTATGGATGCTAGCCAGAGAATTTGAGAATGATTGGACACCAAGTAAATGAATATTGATATATTATTTTTAGATAATGAATTAACTGATTATGAACAATTTTTTGATAAAAAGCAGTTTGAAGAATATTGTGAAACACACTCGTTTACAGGTAAACAGAATCAAATACTTTCTGTTCCTCCATCATTTTCAAAGGATCTCAATCCAACATTTTTAGTTGGAACTGGTGAAAATAATGATGATATCAACCTTTACGACATAGGGATTTCAATAGGTTCAAAAATTGAATCTGATGCTGAAATTAATTTTTTAAATATTGACGATGATACCAATTTAATAATTGACGGAATTTTATATGCTCAATACAAGTTCGATGATTATAAATCTGGAGATAGTTCTTCAATAAATACTATCTCATTTAAGGATATTGAATCTACTGAAAATGAAATAAAGAAGGATTCAGTCTTTTGGGTAAGAGATTTAATCAACACACCTGCATTGGATAAGTCACCTGAGGTATTCATTGATAAAGTAAATGAGTTGGTCGATTCTTCGATGGTAGATGTTCAAATATATGATAAAAAATGGCTTGAAGAAAACAATTTTGGTGGTGTTTTAGGTGTTGGAAAAGGTTCTGATAGACCTCCATATTTTTTAGTTGGTAAATACAATCCAAAAGCAAAATACCAAGTTTCGCTGATTGGGAAAGGTGTTCTTTTTGACACAGGAGGATATTCATTGAAGAGTCCTTCAGGTATGGAGACAATGAAAACGGATATGTCAGGTGCAGCAAGTGCATGGGGTGTAATAAATATAGTAGCTAGAACAAATCAGGATATAGGACTAACTGTTTATACCCCGATAGTAGAAAATATGGTTAGTGGTTCTGCGATAAGACCTGGTGATGTACTTAAGACAAGAAATGGGAAGACTATTGAGGTTATGAACACTGACGCTGAAGGAAGATTAATTATGTCTGATGCCTTAGCTTTTGCAGCTGAAACAAATCCAGATCTAATTTGTGATATTGCGACTTTAACGGGTGCCTCGGTGGTTGCATTAGGTTTAGATATTGGTGCTACATTTTCAAATAACAATGATTTAGAAAAGAAATTTATAGAATGTGCCAAAAGTATAAAAGAAGATTTCCACCCTCTTCCATTGTTTGATGGATATAGAAAGCTAATTGATTCAGATTTGGCAGATATGAAAAATACTGGTGGAAGATTTGGTGGAGCTATAACAGCAGCCCTTCTTTTAAAAGAGTTTATTGGTGAAAATGATTGGATACATTTAGATATAGCTGGTCCTGCACGCTCAGATAATAGAAAAGGCGCAACAGGATTTGGAGTTCTGTCATTATATGAATTTTTTAAAAATCTAAATTAGTCTTCGTTTTTGATTCCTATTATAAATGAAAGAGTTTCGCCAGTAGAAACAGTGCCACCTTGAGCAACATTAGTTCCAATGACTTTACCTTCACAATTTACTAAGTCTGTCACTTCGAATGTATTTTTTAGAAACAGTATTACATTTGTTTCTCTCATAAATTCTTTAACTATATTCTCTGCCTCTTCAATTGTGTATTCACAAGGTGGTAAATTTGGAAGATCTGCTGTGAACTTTTTACCCGATACATCAAGAATTACTTCTGTTCCCTCAGGCATCTCAACTCCAATACAGTCATCTTCTGGTTTGGTATTATCATCACTATTTTCATTATTTTCATTTTGGTTTGAATTATTGGCTTCTCCATCACGATCACAATCTTTTACATTTTGTTTAAGGACTAAACCAGGAGCTTCTTCTGAGTCAACAAGATTTATTGTTGGGAGTATATATCCAGAAAAAGCAATTTCTTCAGCATCGAGTACATTTAATCCAACTAATTGAGGTATTTCTATTTTAGGAATTTCATAATATCTATCAATATCAGCTGGATCTTCAGGCCAGTCTAGAATAGGCAACCCTTTTACAACTTCTTCCATAAATTCTTTCCAAATTGGTGCAGGAACTCTACCTCCAGAAACATTTTTAATCAACTCACCGTTTATCTCTACATTGGTAAGAGGTAATTGTTCTTCAGCAAAACCTATCCAAACTGAGGAAGTATATTGTGGAATGAAACCTATAAACCATGCTTCTCTAAATCCTTGGTGAGTACCTGTTTTACCAGCGATTGGCCTGTCATCCAAAACTGCTCTTGTACCTGTTCCAATTTGAGCCGCAACCTCAAGTGTTTTTCTAACTGCGGCAGCAGCTGCTGGATCTGGAATACTGGTTCTTGAAGAAATAATATGTTTGTAAAGTAGTTGACCATTTGAATCTTCTATTCTTTCAATTAAATAAGGTGGCGCTAATTTTCCATTAGTTGCAAATGAAGAATAAGCAGATGCTAATTCAATTGGTGTTACCGCTCCAGCACCTAAGGTCAAGGAAATTACTGGCTCAAGTTCAGACTCGATACCAATTCTTTTTGCTGTACTAGCAAGCTTTTCTCCACCAATTTCTGATGCTAATTGAGCAAAAACAGTATTAATTGACCTTCTAGTAGCTTCCTCAAGAGATACCATTCCGGATGTATCGAGTAATTTTATTGACCTATTGTATTCTGATTTATCTTGGCATGGTTTGAAAATATATTGTTTCTCAGCTTCAAGATCAATTTGTATTAAGTTATTCTGTTCGTCAATTAATAATTCATCCGTAACAATGGTTTGTCCTTCTTCTGTTTCAACATTCTCATTATTTGTATAAATTATTGGAATACCTTCTTCATCAAATTGATTTAATACTTTTCCTATTTCTAATAATTTGTCACTTTCTTCCTCAATGTCATCAAGCCCTCCTGACAAAGGAAATTGTTCTATAAAGTCTTTATTTTTGATTTCATCAATATGAGTTCCGATACACTGAAGCTCTATTGCACGATCTTGAGCAGCAATTTTATTGATATATCTATCTGCTGTTATTGATGTACCATAGTTTCTTACAACCCAGTTAGTTCCAACTCCATCAGGAGCACATGGATATCCACAATCAATTTCAGTGGGAGATCT
>CAJWIX010000131.1 GCA_913042175.1 uncultured Flavobacteriales bacterium | reverse complement strand
AAATGACCCAGAAAACCATTCTTGATGCTAAATTAGAGGGAAGACAAATAAAGGACGGTGAATTCAAAGTAGCATGCTCTTCTGCTTGTACAACTGGGGCAATGGTTTTTGGAGATGTAAATGATAAAGAAAGTAAAGTTTCCAAACTTAAAGCTGATGAAAGAATGTATCACCTCTTAGAAAGCGTAGGAACAAAACCCAATGTTATGTACCAAACTAAAATTAGAAATACTTAATATATAACTATGGCATCACACTACGAAGCAGCAATTAGAAAACCATTAGTAACGGGTGAAAAATCATACCATGATGTCACTGAAGATATAGCTGCACCAGTTGAGGGAAAAGCTAACACTCAATGGTGGATTGTTTTTTCAATCGCCCTAGTTGGATTTCTCTGGGGAGTTGGATGTATTATATATACTATATCTACAGGAATAGGAGTTTGGGGCTTAAATAAAACTGTTGGTTGGGCTTGGGATATTACCAATTTTGTTTGGTGGGTAGGTATTGGTCACGCAGGCACGCTAATTTCAGCAGTGCTCTTACTTTTTCGTCAAAAATGGAGAATGGCCATTAACAGATCTGCAGAGGCAATGACCATTTTTTCTGTTATTCAGGCAGGACTTTTTCCAATTATACATATGGGACGACCTTGGCTGGGATATTGGGTGCTACCTATTCCAAATACATATGGTTCCTTATGGGTAAATTTCAATTCTCCACTTCTTTGGGATGTGTTTGCAATATCAACTTATTTGTCAGTTTCTTTGGTCTTTTGGTGGACTGGACTTCTTCCGGATTTCGCAATGATAAGGGATAGAGCGATTAAACCATTTCAAAAGAAAATATATTCAATTCTCAGTTTTGGTTGGTCTGGAAGAGCAAAAGACTGGCAAAGATTTGAAGAAGTCTCTCTTGTATTAGCTGGTCTAGCTACACCGTTAGTTTTGTCAGTGCATACCATCGTGTCTTTTGACTTTGCAACTTCTGTGATACCTGGATGGCATACAACAATATTTCCTCCTTATTTTGTAGCTGGAGCAATATTTTCTGGTTTTGCGATGGTTCAAACATTATTAATCATCACGCGAAAGGTTTGTAATTTGGAAAATTATATTACGGTGCAACATATAGAACTTATGAATATAGTTATTATGATTACTGGATCAATAGTAGGTGTTGCATACATAACTGAATTATTTATAGCGTGGTATTCAGGAGTTGAGTATGAACAATATGCATTTTTAAATCGAGCAACTGGGCCGTACTGGTGGGCATATTGGTCAATGATGACTTGTAATGTTTTCTCACCTCAATTCATGTGGTTTAAAAAACTAAGAACAAGTATTATTTTTTCATTTCTAATTTCAATAGTTGTAAATATTGGAATGTGGTTTGAGCGTTTCGTTATCATTGTAACTTCACTTCACAGAGATTATTTGCCTTCTTCGTGGACAATGTTCTCTCCAACTTTTGTTGACATTGGAATATTTATTGGCACTATAGGTTTCTTCTTTGTATTATTTTTGCTTTATGCAAGAACTTTTCCAGTGATAGCTCAGGCAGAGGTGAAAACAATTTTAAAGTCTTCTGGAGATAATTACAAAAAATTAAGAGATGGTGGAAAATAACAAATATATTCATGCCCTTTATGACGATGACGACACTCTTTTGAATGCTGTCAAGGTTCTCCGTGAAAATAAGTTTGGGATTGATGAAGTATATACTCCATTTCCAGTCCATGGTCTTGACAAAGTAATGGGAATAAATGAAACTAGAATCTCAATAATGTCTTTTATTTATGGATGTATTGGATTTTCCATTGCAGTATTGATGATAAACTTTATTATGATTGAAGATTGGCCACAAAATATAGGAGGAAAACCTAGTTTTACTTTTTTTGAAAACATGCCATCTTTTGTTCCAGTATTGTTTGAAATGACAGTTTATTTTGCTGCCCATTTGATGGTTATTACTTTCTATTTAAGAAGTAAATTATGGCCCTTTAAAAAGTCTGAAAACCCATTAAAATCAACAACTGACGATAAATTTTTAATTGAGATTCATTCAAATGGTGAGGACAAAAAAATAAAAGCACTTTTAAAAAAGACGGGAGCTTTGGAAATTAATATGCATGAAAAGGAAGAGTAGATGAAAGAAATAAAAGTTTTATTTATAGGTTTATTTTTCAGTTTATCATTTGTTGCTTGTTATGATTCAAGTCAACCTAACTACCAGTATTTCCCAAATATGTATGAGCCGGTAGGGTATGAATCTTACGCGGAGTCAAAAGCCTTCCGCAATGGAATTGAAGCTCAAATCCCCGTAGATAGAACAATCTCAAGAGGATGGACCCCTTACGATTATCCAAATTCCAATGAAGGATACGATACTGCTAAATTAAACCTTAAATCACCCATTGAATTTAATGGTGAAAACCTAAAAAAAGGTAAGGAATTGTATGGTGTTTATTGTGCAGTTTGTCACGGAAACAAAGGGAACGGACAAGGTATTTTAATGACTCGAGAAAAGTATTTAGGTGTTCCAAGTTACGCTGATAGAGAAATTACAGAAGGAAGTATATATCATGTAATTTTCTACGGAAGAAATGCAATGGGATCACATGCGAGTCAAGTTAATGAAATAGAAAGATGGCAAATAACACAGTATGTAATGGAACTTAGAAGTAAATTAAAGTGATGGTAGAGGAAAGATATTCATTTAATCGTAAATTAAAATTACTGTCATTTTCGTTAATGATTTTGGGTCTCATGGGTTTATGTTTCGGTTTTATAACTGCCCCAAAAAATATTCAGGAAGCTAGAGAAGTTATGTCTAATCATAGTCACGGAGAACATCACTCTGAAAATTCTATAAAGAATACAGAGAAAATTGATATCAATTCTTTGAGCATAATGTACAAATCCAAAAAAGAAGAGGTGGAGCACTCAAATTCACATGACGAGCACGTTTTTCATCAGTTGAGTAATAAGCCTTGGGCTGCACTTTATGTAGCTGCATTTTTCTTCTTTATGATTTCATTGGGGACTTTAGCTTTTTATGCTATTAATCGAGCAGCCCAGGTAGGGTGGTCTCCTATTCTTTTTAGAGTAATGGAAGGTATAACTGCCTATATGCTACCAGGAGGATTGATTGTGATTTTTATTTTATTTTTATCAGGACTTCATTTAAATCATCTTTTTATTTGGATGGATCCAGAAGTAGTATCACATGATAAAATAATTGCTGCTAAAAAAGGGTATTTAAATGTACCTTTTGTGCTAGCAAGAGGATTGTTTTTCCTTGCTGGGTGGAGTTTATATAGATATTTTTCTAGAAAATTTTCTTTAGCTCAGGATTTAGCAAAGGATAATAAATACCACAGGAAAAACTTTAGGATTTCTGCAGCGTTTTTAGTTTTTTATATTGTTACAGAATCCATTATGTCCTGGGATTGGATAATGTCAATTGATCCACATTGGTTTAGTACATTATTTGGATGGTATGTTTTTGCAAGCATGTTTGTTAGTGGTATTTCAACCATAGCGCTTGTAACAATATATCTTAAATCAAAAGGATATTTGAAAGAGGTCAATGATAGTCATATTCATGATTTAGGAAAATTTATGTTTGGAGTTAGTGTCTTTTGGACCTACTTGTGGTTTTCTCAGTTTATGCTCATATGGTACTCTAACATTCCAGAAGAAGTCACTTACTTTATAACTAGAATGGAAGATTATAAATTACCATTTTTTGGAATGGTAGTTATGAATTTTATATTCCCTTTCCTTATGCTAATGAATAGTGATTACAAGAGAATGAATACTTTTATTGTTACAACTGGGGTTGTTATTATTATTGGACATTACATTGATGTTTTTAATATGATTATGCCTTCCGCGGTTGGTGACCAGTGGTTTATAGGTATAACTGAAATAGGAGGGTTTATGTTTTTTATGGGGCTATTTATATATATAGTTTTCAATGAGCTAACAAAGGCTCCATTAATAGCAAAAGGAGATCCATTTTATGGGGAAAGTGAACGTTTTCATTATTAAATAATTTAGAAAGCAAATGACAATATTATTAATATTTACAATTCTAATTTTGATATCCATATCCATGTGGCAAATATCGAAGATGTTTGAATTATCACAAACTAATGTAAATACCACAGAGATTGCAGATGACAAAGACAATGACTACCAAGGAAAGTTAATGTTTGCTTTTCTTGTATTTATTTATTTATTAACACTTTTTTCGTTTTATCAATGGGGTGATGTTTTGCTACCCAAAGCGGCTTCGGATCATGGAGATTTGTATGACTCACTTATGTGGTCAACATTTGCTGTAATTTTCT
>CAJWIX010000130.1 GCA_913042175.1 uncultured Flavobacteriales bacterium | reverse complement strand
AGAATAGAACCCATAAACATTGGTTGTAGTTCCCTTACCTAACTCCTCAATAAATACACTCACACCAATTAACGCCTCTCCAGAATTAGCGTCTTTAACATAACCACTAAGAGTATGTTGTTGAGCCAAAAAATTAAATGAAAAAAGCAGTAATATAAGGGTATGAAAAAATTTCATATGCGAATTTAGTTATTTTGTTTAACTATTTAGTTAAATATATAAACAAAATTAACCTCCCTTAAATTTAACTACAGCACCTAGATTTTTTAAAAAGCTTAAAACTTTATCTCTATGATCACCTTGAACATAAATCTCTTTATTTTTATACCCGCCACCAACTCCACATTTTTGTTTCAGTTGTTTAGCTAAGTCTGATGCATCATCATCAGTTCCAATAAACCCTTCAACCAAAGTTACCGTTTTTCCACCTCTATTCTTTCTATCTACAAGTACATATAACTTTTGTTCTGAAAAAGGGAGTGTAGATATATCATCCTCCTCTTCTTCATACTCAAAATTTGGATTGGTAGAGTAAACTACATTAATTCTATTCTTTTTTGATTTCTTCACCACTATCTATGAAAAATCAATGCAGGTTTAGAGGAATTGTATTCCAATATTAATTCATCATTAACAAATTTTTCAAATTGCTGATAGTTAATATTAGTAGAAGAATCATTAGCCCAAGAGACAACAAAAATATAATTGGTGTCATAGCTACCCATTTCTTCTACAAAAGTTCTACCGTAATTTAATTCTTTAACTAATGGGAAATGAACTGAAATTCTCTCATTTATTTTATTTAATTTGGCATTATCATCATCAATGTATTGCAGCACTTTTTTGTATTCCAACATTTCATTATAAAGAGATTCTATTTTTTCATCATTATTAACTAAAATCTTATTTAATAATTGCTGTTCGTCAATTTCCTTTTGATGAAGATTATGCACAATTAGAGCAACATTTCCCAGTTCATATTTTTTTAACTGTAATGACCATAAATTTTGTATTTCCTCTTTTATATATTTTCCATCAACATTGAGAATTATTTTTGATGAATCTCTGTCATACTCCAGTAATATATTATCTTCTGTAAGTACAATATCTTCATCAACAGTAACATTCTCACTAATAAATTGTCTAGCATTTTGAGTAAAAATAGATTCTTGAATTATATTATAGAATTTAAATACACTAGGAATAACGATTAATAATAGTATTGAAAAGACATAGATTTTTACTTTCCTTTCAATTTTGGGATTAACAAATTCCACCTTTGGAAAACTTAATAATCTAAGCACAACATAGGTGGCTAGACAAATAAATACGCTATTCAAAAGAAAAAGGTAAAGAGCCCCAATAAAATAACTCCAGTTCCATAATGCCAATCCAAAACCAACCGTACATAATGGAGGCATTAATGCAGTAGCTATGGCAACTCCTGGTATTACAGTAATTGCAGTTGACTTGTTTCTGACTGTAGCAGCAATAACTCCAGCTAGTCCACCAAAAAATGCAATTAGTATATCTAAAACCTGTGGTTTTGTTCTACTTAAAAGCTCAGCAGTTTCGGTTTTGATTGGAGAAATCTTAAAAAACACGAATGAAGCGACTAAACTAGCCACCACCATAATTCCAAAATTCTTTAAAGAAGCAATAAGAGATTTAAAGTCATTAGAAGATAAAGCATAACCTATTCCCCTAATGGGACCCATCAACGGGGAGATTAACATGGCACCGATAATTACTGCAGTTGAATTATTGATTAAACCAATAGATGCAACAATTATTGAGCATATTAAAATCCATATATTGATTGCACTAAAAGATATATCATTTTTAATGTCTTCAACTGTTTGTTGCTTATCAACAACATCGTATATCGAGAATAACTTTTTAATAAAATCTAATAAAGATTTAAAGGCATTAGAAACCCTAACCTTTTCTGCCTCAGATTTTATTGGGTCATAATCAATTTTATGATTGTCTTCCATAACTAAAATTGAGTTACTAATGTAATAACAGATTAGAAACTTTCTCTACACTTTTTTGATTTTCTTCAGTATACAACTGTTCATAAATTTGCTTTTTATCCTTAGATGTAAGGTGCCAACTCATAGAAATTTCATCACTTGAACCTTCTTTTAATGCAAATTCGATATAATGAACATCTCCATTGTAGCTTTTTTTTAGGTTGTTTAAAATTTCATCGTGTTTGTAATCTTGAATTTTTAGAAAATTTTTGTAGACATTAGTTAAGGGAGTAAATAACTTGGACAGAAGGCTTCCAGATTGCTTATCCTTCATCGTTGTTTTTCTCTCTTTATCTCTTATTTGAATAATTATTATTCCTGAAGTGTGTTTATTGATCCAATGTTTGAAATTTTCAATGTAACTGATTGATGTACTGAGTCCTAAATTATCTCTTAAACCAGCATCCATTACTTCAATTTTAGGTTCAGTGGGCAACAACACCATAGGTAAAATGTATGGAAAAGTAGCATTCATTCGAATAGCTGAAGTAACTCTTAAGTTTAATGGATTATTGTTTTTGAATAGTGACTTATATTCCAGATTTTCATAAGCTATGTTATTGCCAAAAATAGTTGTATCAAGATGACATAGAAAAGTTAGATTTTGAGGAGAAATTAGTAACCTCCTACCATCATTTACAATGGAAGGAGAAAATATCATCATTGGAATTTGAGACTCATATTCTGGTATTATATAATCTGACAACCTTTTATCCTTAAAACATCCCAAATTATCTACTAATTTTTTTTCAAAGAACCACCCTCTATCTTTAGTATAGCTATAGTTTCCATCATTAAATGACTTAAATCGATAAATCATATCAGTTGTAGCAATACTAAAGGCCAAAGGATTCAATAAATCTTTAGATACTTTTTGCTTCATATGGGTATAATTAGGAACTACACTATCAATATTATTTTTCAAGTATTCTTCACGATAAAAAGATGCACCTATCATTCCACCAGATGCTCCAGTAATTAAATGTGTGTTTTGAAAAAGCTGATTATTGGTCATACTGTCCAAATAACTTAACACATGAACCGTCCATAATGCAGATCTTAATCCTCCACCACTTGTATTTATAAAAACCATTTTTGGCCTGGCACTAGATTTATTCTTGTGGCTCCAATTGGTGAGAATTTCAATATTTTCTTTTATGGAATTGTTTATCGATGATCCATTATTTTGAATATTGTATAATGATTCATGATTGTATTTGGGTTTATATTCATAATTGATTCCATAGGCATAGTTTCTAAATTGAAAAAGATCCCATTTATTGGACAAATAATTAAAGCCTACTGCGCACAATATTAGAAGAGTTAATGTCCACCCTTTGAACCAAGAATAGAAAACAGAGAAAAGCATTATGAGAAGAGTAAATAATAAAAAAATACTTGCACCAGCTGGAATGTTAAACCACGAAATATCTCTCAACAAGCCTATTAGCAAGAATGAAACAATCAATACCAATTCGAAAATAGATGCGTTTATGTGGTTTTGAGTAAATACTTTTTGAATAAGTTCTTTTTCATAATGATCTGTATTTCTGGCTAAACTTATTGAATACAAACTTGACATGTAAGTATCTACACGCCAAGTGTTTTTATCTACATTTACCCTAGTATTCTTTTTGGTCTTTATAAAATTAGACTCTTTAACCTTGTTATTACCAAGGTCATCATAATAGGTCTCTGTTTTACCACTTATCACAAATACATTCTTATTAAACTGAATGAAATACAAAATTGAAAGCATGTAGAAAACAAATAATCCTAACAATAAACTTATTACATAACCTAATATTTTCAAGCTAGGTATTAACTCCTCAATAGATAAAAACTTGAATATCTGATAAACATAAAGACCTACGAATAATACAGGAATCAACATATTGTTTAAACAAAACTTCAAAAAAGGTCTTGACAGTGTAGCCAAAAACTTAAAATCTCTTGAAAACAGTATGTAACTGTAAATATGAAATGCCATTATAAACCCGCCCAGAGAAAAACCCATAATGATATAGGACAAATAGCTGATTTCACCCATGTAAATGGGAGCTAAAAACAAAGTGTCTATTCCAAAGCCTACACCTAAATTACCAGTTATGTATAAGAAGAGTAATAACCAAAAAAGAAGTAGAATGTGATTTCTTTTAACGTGTAAGAAAACCAATTGTATGGGAAAAAAATATAGAATTCTTGAAAAGATCCTATTGTTAATTTTTCTACTAGTTATGGATTGATATTCAGCCATTAATCTTTAATACAATTAATATACTGAAAAAAGTGGAGAAACTAATTCAACTCTTTCTTTTGAGCGAAAAAAAGAAGCACATA
>CAJWIX010000129.1 GCA_913042175.1 uncultured Flavobacteriales bacterium | reverse complement strand
GCTCAACAGTGGAGTAGTAGCAGAATTTTGCATGAAATACATAAACTAAATGTATTGGGTAATGTGCTGTATATAGCAGCTCATCCAGATGATGAAAATACCAGATTTATAAGCTATTGTGCAAATGAAAAAAAGATGCACACAGGCTATTTGTCATTAACAAGAGGAGATGGCGGTCAAAACCTTATAGGAACAGAAATTAGAGACGAATTGGGTGTGCTCAGAACGCAAGAATTATTATCTGCTAGAGCCATTGACGGAGGAGAACAATTTTTTACAAGAGCCAATGATTTTGGTTATTCTAAAAACCCTAAAGAAACCCTTAAAATATGGGATAAAGACAAAATATTATCCGATGTGGTTTGGGTAATTAGAAAATTTAGACCAGATATTATTGTGTGTCGATTTCCTCCAAATTCTAAAGGGGGCCATGGCCATCATACTACATCAGCTTTATTAGCTATGGAAGCTTTTGAAGTAGCAGCAGACTCGAAAAAATATCCAAACCAGTTAGAATACGTCAAGCCATGGAAAGCTAAACGTATAGTTGTGAACACGGGTAGATGGTGGAATGATAAGATATCTGCAAATGATGAAGGTGTAGTGGCAGAAGATATAGGAGGGTATAACACATTGCTGGGTGAATCTTATTTGGAGATGGCTGCCAAAAGCAGAACAATGCACAAATCTCAAGGCTTTGGTTCAACGGGCAAAAGGGGTGAATACTTAGAGTATTTTGAACACCTCAAAGGAGACACTGCTGAAAAAAGTTTATTCGATGATATTGACTTTTCTTGGAGTCGTATTAAATCAAATCCAAAAATTCAATTGAAGCTGAATCAACTTATAAGTGAATTTGACGTCAATGATCCAAAACAAAGTGTGCATACCATTATGCAACTTCGTTATATGCTTAAACAGCTCAAAGACGATTTTTGGAAAGAAAGAAAATTAGCTCAGTTAGACGAAATTTTAAGACAATGTCTTGGACTTTTTATAGAGGTAACTACACTTAGTCCTAATAAAACTAAAGGAGATACTTGTTCTTTTGATGCAGAGATAATAAATAGAAGTAGTGAGATGGTGAAATTCAAAAAGATGCACATCATCAACACTAAATTTTCTCAAAAGTATGATGAAGAATTAACCTATAACAAGGTATTTAATTTTAAAAACAAGTGGATTGTTTCAAAAGATAAAAATATAAGTCAGCCTTATTGGCTGGTTAATCCCTCAACAATTGGTGGTTCGGTTGTAAATGACCAGTTACTAATTGGGTTACCAGAATCTTATCCATCTGCTCAATTTGAGTTTACTTTTGAAGTAGATGAGGTAATGATAACATATAAAAGACCTTTATTATTTAAGTGGAACGACCCTGTAAAAGGAGAACAAAAAAAGCAGTGGGTTATCACACCCAAGGTAACGGCTAATTTAGCCCAAGATGTAAAAATTTACACCCCTCTACAAAAGCAGCAAATCGAAGTCAATTTAAAAGCTCATGCAGACCATCAAAAAGGCGAAATTGTATTAAAAACTCCTTTGGGTTGGCAAGTTGAAGGACCAGAAACCTATCAGTTAAATAAGGCAGATGATGAAATAACTTTGAACTATACTATTGCTGCATTAGAAACGGCAAAAGAAGGACAAATAGAAGTTATGCTTAATGATCAGCCTGCCAAAGGGTTTAGGCAAATTAAATATGATCACATTGCTACTCAAACCTGGTTTCCATCAGCTAAAATGAAGGTCGTCCCATTAAATATCAAAATACCTGAAAAAAAGATAGGTTATTTAATGGGAGCTGGGGATAAAGTAGGTGAAGCATTAATGCAGCTTGGATATGAATTGGATTTTTTAGACCCCGACAAAGTGGATAATTATAGTTTATCAAATTATGATGTCATTATTACAGGAGTGCGCTTTTTTAATGTGAATGATAAAGCTGCTCAGTTAACACCAAAACTTCTTCAATTTGTTGAACAAGGAGGTAATTTAATTGTGCAGTACAACACAAGCTACAGGTTAAAAACAAAAGAATTTTATCCATACCCATTAAAATTATCAAGAGATCGTGTTACAGAAGAGGATGCCACAGTTACCTTTTTGATGCCCAATCATCCTGTCTTAAATTCACCCAATAAATTAACCAAAAATGATTTTGATGGATGGGTTCAAGAACGTGGACTATATTTTCCTAATGGCTGGAGTAAAGAATATCAAGCTATCTTGAGTTGGGCTGATTCGGGTGAGGAACAGAAAAAAGGAGCATTGTTGGTAGCCCCCTATGGAAAGGGAAATTACATTTACACAGGTATATCATTCTTTAGAGAACTACCTGCAGGGGTAAGTGGCGCTTATAAACTTCTTGTTAATCTAATAAGTTTATCCAATGACTGAAAATGAAAAACCGCCTGTATTTAAAAGCTGGAAGGGCTGGTATTTTCTTCTACTGGTTGTCTTATTTATTATAGTGGTGTTGTTGTATTGGATGACGCTAGTCTTTTCATGAGTACTTTAGATTGGATCATATTAATTGGAACGTTATGCGGTATTGTAAGTTATGGAGTTTGGAAAACTAGAGGGGCAAAGGACTTAACTTCATTTCTTAAGGGTAACAACGATGCCAAGTGGTGGGGAATAGGTATTTCTATTATGGCAACTCAAGCCAGTGCAATTACATTTCTTTCTACACCAGGTCAAGCCTATACAGATGGGATGCGATTTTTACAATTCTATTTGGGATTACCTATAGCCATGGTGATTCTTTGTGTCACTTTTGTCCCCATTTTTTATCGATTAAAAGTATACACAGCCTATGAATATTTAGAGTCTAGGTTTGATTTAAAAACAAGAACACTTGCTGCTCTTTTATTTTTAGTACAAAGAGGCTTAGCAGCTGGTATAACCATATATGCCCCTGCTATTATTTTGTCCACACTTCTTCACTGGAACTTAACATTAACCAATATTTTCATTGGTGTATTGGTTATAATTTACACTGTTTCTGGTGGTACAAAAGCTGTTACGCAAACCCAAAAACAGCAAATGGCGGTTATGATGGGAGGAATGATATTAGCTGGTATTTTGGTGTTAAACATGTTGCCTGAACATATTGGATTTACTGATGCCATGTCCATTGCAGGTACAATGGGTAAAATGAACATGATAAACTTCGATTTTGATTTAGAAGATCGATACAATTTCTGGACTGGTACAACAGCTGCATTATTTTTATTTCTCTCTTACTTTGGAACAGATCAATCCCAAGTTCAGCGTTATTTAACTGGAAAATCTTTGGCAGAAAGTAGATTAGGGTTAATTATGAATGGGCTACTCAAAGTCCCAATGCAATTCATAATTTTAATCATTGGTGTAATGGTATTTGTATTTTATCAGTTTAATACCCCACCGGTGTTTTTTAACAAGGTAGAACTTGAACAAGTAAGACAGTCTAAATACAACTTAAATTTAACTGAACTCGAGACTCAATATGGTAATCTGCACAGTCAAAAGAAGATAGCCATTAATAACACTTTTACTAAGGAGCAGAGTAATATCCAATCTAAAGAATCAAAAGCTAAAATTTTAGCTTATGAATCCGAAATGAATAGCATTAGAGAAGAGGTTAAGCATTTGGTAAAAAAGAATAATCCAAAAGCGGAAACCAATGATAAAGATTACATTTTCATGTCCTATGTTATGGATTATTTACCTCATGGTGTAATTGGATTATTGTTTGCAGTTATGTTTTCAGCGGCTATGTCCTCTACTGCATCAGAGTTAAATGCGTTAGCTTCTACTACCACAGTAGACCTGTATAAACGATCTGTTAAGAAAAATGAAACAGACAAACATTACTTGAATTCCTCTAAATATTTCACTTTGCTATGGGGAGTATTAGCCATTATCTTTGCCACAACGGCTTCTTTATTTGAGAATTTAATTCAGGCTGTTAACCTATTAGGATCGCTTTTTTATGGAACAATACTAGGCATATTTATAGTTGCATTTTATTTAAAAAAAATACAAGCTAATGCCGTTTTTTATGCCGCCATTTTGGCTGAGGTAATGGTAATTTTGATACACTATGCAAACACCCTAGAAAATCCACCTGAATGGTTAAAGATGGGTTATCTTTGGTATAATTTGGTTGGCTGTATTTTAGTTGTCATTTTTGGACTTCTATTCCAAGTATTTAAAAGCCAAAGAAAAACTACTTAGCTTTTAGCTCTTTGATGAGTTTTTCTGCTTTAGCGATGTAGCCATAATCATCCTCTTTCTCAGATGCTACTGAAATTACTTTTTCAGCAGCTTGGATAGCCTCTTTTTTGTTCCCAGATTTACCTAGAATTCTAGCTTTTTGATATTGCATCCAAAAGGCTTCAGG
Organism: uncultured Flavobacteriales bacterium; assembly: GCA_913042175.1. Taxonomy (GTDB): domain Bacteria; phylum Bacteroidota; class Bacteroidia; order Flavobacteriales_D; family Parvicellaceae. Next base: position 18 of record CAJWIX010000129.1, on the reverse strand, counting down.
TCTTTTCTCTGTGGCAAC
>CAJWIX010000128.1 GCA_913042175.1 uncultured Flavobacteriales bacterium | reverse complement strand
AGCGTTTCCTTGGTAAGGAAAAGGTCCCGAGTTCAAATCTCGGTATTGGCTCATAATTAAATCTAACTAAATGTTTATTGAAGTTTTAAAATCCAAAATTCATAGGATTAAGGTAACGGATGGTAATCTTGATTATATCGGTAGTCTGACTCTTGATATAGATCTTATGGAAAAAGTAGGTCTTGTTGATGGAGAAAAAATACAAGTTTTGAATGTTGATAACGGTGAAAGGTTAGAGACATATGTTATAGAGGGAGAAAGAGGTAAGGGTGATGTAATAATTAATGGACCAGCTACCTATAAAGTCAAAAAGGGAGATATAATTATTATAAATAGTTATGCCCAAATAAAATTTGAATTAGCTTCTAATTTCAAGCCCAAGCTTTTAATTTTTGAATAATCTTAAATTTTAGAATTTATCATATTATCATTTCAGTTTAGTTTAAATAATAAATTCGTAAAAAAATGATAGAAAATTTATCATATTTATAATAATTTATTTCAAACAAACTGTTTTAGACCTTCATAAATGCCTGTGATTATTGAGATTTCTAATTTTATTGATTAATTAAAAAATACAAACAAATTAATCATGAAAAAATTTTTCAGTATCATCCTTTTAGTGATGATTTTACAACCAATTTATTCTCAAAACAGTATCTCAGGATCTGTTACTGATAATAATGGTATTCCTTTAACTGGTGCTACAATTCAGATTATAGGAACTTCCTCTGGAGTTACAACTGACATTGATGGAAATTTCTCTATTAATGTTGCTAATGGACAAACTCTAAAAATTGATTTTATTGGTTTTGAATCAGAATTAATACTTGTTGATTCTAATGATGTTTTGAACATTGTTTTAAATCCTGGTATTGAACTTCAAGAAGTTCTTTTAGTTGGTTCCAGAAATTATAACAGATCAGTTTTAGAATCACCTGCACCCGTTGATATAGTTGACGTATCTGAATTATCTATAACAACAGGTAGATCTAACTTTAATGACTTATTTCAGTACTCTGTTCCATCTTTTAATGCTACAAAGCAATCTGGATCTGATGGAGCTGATCATATTGATCCTGCTTCGTTAAGAGGTTTAGGACCAGATCAAACTCTAGTTTTAGTTAACGGTAAAAGAAGACATCAGTCTTCATTAGTAAACGTTTTTGGTACAAAAGGACGTGGAAACTCGGGAACAGATTTAAATGCTATCCCAACTTCAGCAATAAAAAGAGTTGAAGTTTTAAGAGATGGTGCTTCTGCTCAGTATGGTTCAGATGCAATAGCTGGTGTTGTTAATATTGTTCTTAAAGATGACTCTGACGGTCTAAGTGCTGGATTAACTTATGGAGCATACAGTACAGCGGTAGGTGGAGACTATGCTCAACAATTTTATGATACACAAGATGGTTGGGAACCAGATTTATTCAATATTGAAGGTAAGAATCGTATAGATGGTCAAGATAAAAGCTATGATGGTAACACGGTTAAAGTTGATTTAAACTATGGAACTTCCCTAGGAGAAAATGGAGGTTTCGTTAACATAACTTCTGAACTTCTAACAAAGGATAGAACTTTACGTCCAAGCTTCGATTGGAGAAAAGGATACGGAACCGCTGCAGTAGATCAATTTCAATTTGTAGTTAATTCATCAGTTCCTTTATCTGACAATACAAACATTTATTTGTTTGGTGGAAGATCTGATAGAAATACTGATGCCTATGCATTTACAAGAGGAGCTCCTGGAGAAGATGGAGATTCAAGATCAGTAGCATCTCTTTATCCAAATGGTTTTTCACCACACATTACATCTAAAATTATTGACAATGATTTAACCGTTGGTATTTTATCTGAATTAAATAACGGTTGGATTGCTGACTTTAGTAATACTTATGGATCAAATAATTTTCATTATTACATTCAAGGTTCAAATAATGCATCGTTAGGTGATGCTTCACCTACAGATTTTGATGCAGGTGGACATTCACTGCAGATGAACGTAACATCACTTGATTTTTCAAAATATTTTGATGATGTTGCATCTGGACTAAATATTGCATTTGGTACAGAGTTTAGATCTGAAAACTTTATAATTTTTGCTGGTGAAGAAGCCTCTTATGCTATTTATGATGTTAATGGAATAGCAATTTCTAATCCTTCTCTTCAAAGTCCTTTCATTGACACATATGGAAATCAACCTTCTGGAGGTTCACAAGGTTTCCCAGGATATACTCCTGAAAATGAAGTCAATCGTTCAAGAACTAATATAGGTTTTTATGGAGATTTTGAATTGAATGCAAGTGATAGTTTCTTAATTTCTGCTGCTTTACGTTATGAAGACTATAGTGATTTTGGTAATACACTTAACTTCAAACTAGCAACAAGGATAGAATTAAATGATAACTTAGCTGTTCGTTCATCAATATCTAACGGGTTCAGAGCTCCTTCACTTACTCAAATTCACTATAATTTAATTTTTAACAATATTATAGCTGGAAGATCTGAAAGAACTCTTCTTGCTGCAAATACAAGTACTGTAGCTAAATCCTTTGGAATAGAATCATTAAGTGAAGAAACTGCAAACAACTTTTCTGCTGGATTAACGTACAATAATGGTGGATTTAGTGCAACTATTGATGCATATAGTATTTCAGTTGATGATAGAATAATTTTAACAGATATTTTTGATGCAACTAGCCTTAATGTTGGTGCTGATGCAGCTCAGTTTTTTGCTAACGGAGTAGATACTAGAACAACAGGTCTCGACGTAGTTTTAAATTATACTCAACAACTTTCTAATGGAGGCTCTTTAAGAGCAAGTATTGCGGGTAACGTAAATGATACAGAAATTCAATCAATTAATTCAGGTAATCTTGATGAACAAACATTTTTTGGTCCTTTCTCTCAAGCATACCTTGAAACAGCTGCTCCAGACAGTAAGTTTTCATATAATTTAAATTACTCAAAAGAGAAACTAAGTTTTAATGTTGTGTGGACTCAGTTTAGTGAAGTTATACTTCAGGATTTTCAATGGGTTGATGATCCTTCAACAGCTTCGATTGATACTGCAACAGATGTATACGAAGCAGTTGGATCACTTGATTTTAGTTTTAAATATGACTTATCGCCTAGTTTAGATTTAATTCTTGGTGGTACAAATATTCTTAATACATATCCAACTCCACAGTTTGATGGTTGGACAGATCAGGGTGGATTAAGTGACGCAGTTCAGATTGGGTCTGACGGTGCATATTTTTTTACTGCTCTGAGGTTAAACCTTTAATAAATTCTAAAACCCTCATAACCCCCCTCCGCAATGGAGGGGTTTTTTTTTCATTCAAAATTAATAATCAGTTTAAAAGATTAAGTCTTTCATTTTTTTATATTTGAGAATGAATAAATTAACAAAATGGTCCTTAACTGCTGCTTTGGCGGGCTTTCTTTTTGGATTTGATACGGTTGTAATATCAGGTGCTGATCAAAAACTTCAAGATCTTTGGAGCTCAACTGATATTTTCCATGGAAGTGTTGTAATGGCAATGGCTCTTTGGGGGACTGTTTTGGGTGCTATATTTGGTGGAATCCCAACGAGGAAAATTGGTAGAAAAAAAACCTTACTCTGGATAGGTATCCTTTACACCTTATCAGCTATTGGATCTGCATTGGCAAATGATCCAATTACTTTTGCCTTATTTAGATTTTTAGGAGGAGTAGGTGTTGGTATTTCTGGAATTGCAGCACCAGCATATATATCGGAAATTGCTCCAGCAAAAAACAGAGGTAGGCTAGTTGGTCTATATCAGTTTAATTTAGTCAGTGGAATATTAATTGCATTTCTATCAAACTATCTTTTAACTGGAATTGGAGATAATGACTGGAGATACATGATGGGTGTGGAGGCAATACCAGCATTATTCTACACTATACTTGTACTATCTATTCCTAAGAGTCCAAGATGGCTTTATTTAAATGGACAACAAAAAGAAGCAGAAGATATTATAAGAGATGCTTACTCAAAAAGTGATGCTGATGAATTAATAATTGAAATTAAAAAAGATAATGAGACAAGTTTAAAATCAGAATCAATATTTCAAAAAAAATACAGTTTCATTTTGATGCTTGCTTTTTTAGTAGCAGCGTTTAATCAGTTCTCCGGTATAAATGCATTTCTATATTATGCACCTAGAATTTTCGAGGCAGGAGGTTTGGGACAAAGTGCTGCCTTATTAAATAGTGTTGGAATAGGTCTTACAAATGTTATTTTTACTTATGTTGGAATCTCACTAATTGATAAGTTAGGTAGAAGAAGTCTTATGTATATTGGATCAATTGGATACATAATTTCACTTACACTAATAAGTCTTTCATTCATATTAGAATGGGGTGGTGTCGTACTTCCAATTTTTCTTTTTTTATTTATTGCATCGC
>CAJWIX010000127.1 GCA_913042175.1 uncultured Flavobacteriales bacterium | reverse complement strand
TAAAAGGCTTTAATGTATTTTGGATGTATGACGTCCTATTATTTTGAATATCTTGTAGTTTTTCAAAAGTCGATATTCTAGAGAAAGAATTTTTAAAATGATTTACTAACCTTGGTCTATCAATGTTATATCGCTTAAACTTTTGATTATTTTCTAGATCTGAAAGCGCCTTATCAATAATTACAGTTAGAGCTTCAGGGAGCCAAATTAAACTATCTAAATTATTTGATTTTATAGCCTTATAAAGAAGAGGATATTCTGTTTTGATTTCTCTTCCTATGAAGTTCATTTTGAACCTATGAATATTTGATATAGAACTTGCTGACTTTTGAATCTTAAAATTATAGGATAAACCATAGTCAGGTTTCAAATTAAATATCGAATCTTTTAATATTATTTTTGTTATAGCTTTCCAAACTGAATCTGATTTAATTACTTTGTACGATGAGCTTTGATCTTCATACATAGGATGTTCAAAATCACCATCGATTATATCTGTTGAGTCACCAGTGCTTACAATCTGTAAAAATGTTTGCCCATCAGGCAGAATGTGAATTGTTATTGTATTTTCAACGCAAGAAAGATTAATAGTAAGGAATAGTGTTAATATGAATAAATTTATTTTCACGTTATACGCATAATTTACAATGTAATTCTTTTTATGGGGAGTTGCGTGGATGATATAATTAATGTTATTTTTGAACATGATAATTAATCTAATGAGAAACCGTTTACTTTTTATTACAGCTTTTTTCTCATTATCATTTTCACAAACATCTAGTCAACACACTTTTGTAGTGACTACAGATGAGGGTTTTATTGATTACGCTAACAGAATCATTGTTTGTAGAGGTACAGCTGAAATCGAAGCTAAAACTCCAGTAGATAATTCTTTAAAGCTTGTAGAAAAAAATTTAAAAATAGCAAAAGCAGAGGCTAGAACAACTGCTCGCTTGAATTTAATTGAATTAATGAAACAGGTTAATTTCGATGGGAGGTTGGTTGGTGAATTAATGGAAGAGGAGCCTCTTATTGAGAGTAGACTTGAAGGCCTCATTGGTAGTGCTTATCAACAAGGCGAAATAGAATATCTAGAGGGCGAAAAAGTTGCTATTGCTTTGGCAGTTAAAATGTCAGGTTTGTCAGAAATTCTTACTGATATTGATGGGTACAAGTCTGATAGTATGACTCCAGCATATTTAATGACAAGCGCTGCGGTGCCTAAGAGCCAACGAATTTCTGGGATTGTAATTGATGCCCGTGAACATGCTGTAGATCCGTCGATGAGTCCTGAAGTAATTGATATGCAAGGCAATCTTGTCTATGGAACAATTAGCTATTCTAGGTCTAAAGCGGTAAACAGAGGTCCTGTTGGTTATGCTTATTCAATGGATGATAGAAATGTAAGTCAACGTGTTGGCAGCAATCCATTATTTGTTGAAGCTGTAGGTTCATTAGATGATGACGTCTATATTACGAGTATGGATGCTGCAAAGGTTAGAGAAGCAGAAAAAAGTTTTGGTGTGTTATCGAACTGTAGAGTTATGCTTTTATTACAGTAAATGAAGGAGTTTTATTTTTACAAATTGATAATGTTCTGAGTTCATAATTGAACGGTCATTCATATTTTGAATGGCCGTTTTTTTTATCTATTATAAAAATATTTAGTTTATATGTCAAAAAATTTACCTGCTATTCTAATGCTTGAGGATGGGACTACGTTCTTAGGTAAAGCATTTGGGGCAATAGGAAAAACATTCGGAGAAGTTTGTTTTAATACCGGTATGACCGGCTACCAGGAAATTTTAACAGACCCATCATATGCAAGGCAAATAGTTACCATGACTGCTCCGCACATTGGTAATTATGGAATTAATGATGAAGATGTAGAATCCAATAAGATACAGGCCTCTGGTTTTGTCATAAAAGAAGAATCGACTCTACCATCAAATTGGAGATCTCAAACTTCAATTGGAGAATATTTAAGAAGTGAAAATATTGTTGGTATAAAAGATATTGATACTAGGTCATTAACTATACATTTGCGAAATCATGGAGCGATGAATGGTGTTGTCTGCTCAGAAGATTTCAACGAAAGTGTTTTAAAGGAAGAGCTAAATAATTACCCTTCAATGGAGGGGATGGACCTTGCGAAGATTGTCTCAACAAAAAATGAATACATATTTTCAAAAAAAGGAGCGAAAAAAGTCGCTGTGCTTGATTTTGGAGTCAAAAAGAACATTTTAAACATATTTCAAAAATTAGATTGCTGTGTTACAGTACTACCTGCAAATACAAGTGCAGAAAAAATACTAGATCTAAATCCTGATGGTGTATTTTTATCAAATGGACCTGGGGATCCTGCTGCAGTTAGTTATGCAATTGGAACAGTGAAAACGCTTTTAGGGAAAAAACCAATATTTGGTATTTGTTTGGGGCATCAAATTCTTGCCCTTTCATTAAATGCCAAGACTTTTAAATTAAAATTCGGGCATAGAGGAATAAATCATCCTGTAAAAAATATAGATTCTAACTCAGTTGAAATTACAAGCCAGAATCATGGTTTTGCTGTTGATAGTAATAGTTTACCCTCAAATGTTATTGAAACACATATTAATTTAAATGATAACACTAATGCTGGCATAGATTGTCCAGAACATTCTGCATTTTCTGTCCAATATCATCCAGAATCAAGTCCCGGACCACATGATAGTCGTTATTTATTTGAGAAATTTATCGGGCTAATGGATGCCTAAAAGAACAGATATTAATTCTATCTTAATCATTGGGGCTGGGCCAATTATTATTGGGCAAGCTTGCGAATTTGATTATTCTGGAACTCAAGCTGCTAAAGCTCTTAAAGAAGAAGGCTATAGAATTATTTTAGTCAATTCTAACCCGGCAACAATTATGACTGACCCTGATATTGCAGATAGCACATATATTGAACCAATATCCATTGAATATATAACAGAAATAATAAAAAAAGAAAAACCTGATGCGATTCTGCCTACAGTTGGAGGCCAAACTGCATTAAATCAGGCGATTGAACTTTATGAAAAAGGTGTTCTTAAAAAATACGGAGTTGAGTTACTTGGAGCTCAAATCAATTCAATTCAAAAAGCGGAAGATAGAGAAAAATTTAAAGAAGCAATGGACGAAGTCTCAATTGATACTGCTCTTGGTAATTTTGTTTACTCATGGGACGAAGCTAAAGAGCTAATTGATACAATTAATTTTCCAGTAATTATAAGACCTTCCTTCACTTTAGGAGGAACGGGTGGCTCAGTAGCTTATAATTTTGAAGAATTTCAAGATCTTGTTGAAAAAGGTTTGGCTTCTAGTCCTATTAGCGAAATTTTAATTGAAGAGTCGTTAATTGGATGGAAAGAATATGAATTAGAAGTTGTAAGAGATAAATCTGATAATGTTATAATCATTTGTTCTATTGAAAATATTGATCCTATGGGTGTTCATACCGGGGACTCCATAACGGTAGCACCTGCGATGACTTTATCGGATAAAGAATTTCAAAAAATGCGTAATTGGGCAATCAAATGTTTACGAACTATTGGCGTAGAAACAGGAGGGTCAAACGTTCAATTTGCTTTAGACCCTGTAAGTGGCAGGATGATCATCATTGAGATGAATCCAAGGGTAAGCAGGTCGTCTGCTCTTGCTTCTAAGGCTACAGGGTTTCCAATTGCAAAAGTTGCTGCAAAGCTTGCAGTAGGCTACACTTTAGATGAGCTGCCAAATGATATCACAGGAAAGACTTTGGCTGCCTATGAGCCAACAATAGATTATATAGTGACTAAAGTTCCTCGATTTGATTTTGAAAAATTTCCCTCTGCGTCTGGTCATTTAGGTGTTCAAATGCAGAGTGTTGGAGAGGTGATGGCTATTGGTAGGACATTTAGAGAGTCGCTTCAGAAAGCATTTAGATCGTTAGAAGTAGGCGTTGATGGATTAGAGCCTAAATGGGCATTCGAAGAAGACCCAGACTTAATCAGGGCGCGATCTTTCGATTTGACAAGTTTAAGATTTGCAACCGCATTTAGACTATTAAAAATAAGAGAAGCTTTTTTGTCGGGGAAAACAATTGAAGAAGTTTTTAAAATTACGAAGATCGACATATGGTTTTTAAATCAAATAAAAATGCTATCTGAACAAGATTATGAAGAAACGCTATATGAATTAAAAAGTAAAGGTTTTTCAGATGCACAAATAGCTAGAAATACTCGCTCAGACGCAGAAAAAATCAGAAAAACAAGAATCAAAGAAAATATTTTACCTTCATACAAATTAGTTGATACATGTTCAGCTGAGTTTGAAGCAAAAACACCTTATTGTTATTCTACATATGATCATGTAAATGAAATTCAACCTATTGAAGGTAAAAAAGTAATTATTCTTGGAGGTGGACCAAATAGAATAGGTCAAGGTATAGAGTTTGATTACTGTTGCGTTCAGGCAGTTTTTGGACTGAAAGAATTAGGCTAT
>CAJWIX010000126.1 GCA_913042175.1 uncultured Flavobacteriales bacterium | reverse complement strand
ATGTTAAATATTTAAAAACCACACCTAAATTCTTTCCTAAAATTTTTTAAGTTGAAGTATTTTTTAATTTTATTTTCCATATTAGTAAGCATGGCTCAGCAGACAGAAACGCAATCATACGATGTTATAGAAAAACATGACAATATTGAAATTAGATATTATCCTCCAGCTGCAAAGGTTATGTCAAAGGGTAAAATAAATGGAAACTCAAATTTCAGAAATCTATTCAATTACATTTCTGGGTCAAATTCTAAAAACGAAAAGATTTCAATGACAACTCCCGTTTATATGAAAACTGATAAAGAAAATCAGATTATGGAGTTTGTCTTGCCTAAAAAGTTTAATGATAAAGAAATTCCAATACCAGTTAATAACAATTTAGAAGTTTACAAATCTAAAGAGGGAACTTACGCTTCCATTCGTTATAGCGGTTATAATAATATTGAAAAACAAGCACTTAATACAAAAAGACTTCTAAATAAATTAAGAGAATTAAATAGGAAAGTCGTAGGAAAGCCTATTTTATTGTCCTATGATGCACCATATAAATTCTATAATAGACGAAATGAGATTCTATTTGAATTGTCTAATTAATTTATCAGATAGTCCAGCTGTAATTTTTTAAAAGATAAATTAAACTCAGAAACGTCGTTTGTCATTAATTTATTAAATATTTCTATTTCCTTATCAATTTTTTCTGATAGTTCAGTCATCAGTTTTTTGTCCTGGTCTGTAGGAGGAAAATCATTCATAGTTACTAAATCAGCAATGTGTCCAAGTTTATTGGTTAATTTAATTGGAAAATTAAGGGGATCTTGCCTACTTTCATTTTTAGTTTGATATAACGCATTTTCCACTTTACTAAGCGAATCAATTAGGAAATTAGCTTTCTTAATGATATTTTCAGCATCCTTATTATCAGAAAAATTAGTTAAAAACTCATTTAATTTTAATTTTGTTTTTCTAATTTTTTTTATGGACTGATGCGCCTTAGAAAGAGTCTTATTTATTTGGTTTACAAAATTAAATTGTTCTCTCATTTGGTCAACTGTACTTTCTGAAGTTGGTGACTTCAATATTTCAAAAGAATTTTCAAATTCAAAATTGTTTACCGAAAGTCTTACCTGGTAAGTCCCAGGTACTGCCTTTGCCCCATTTAAAGATGCGCTCCACATTACCATTCCATCGAACTTTTCAGCTCCTGGGTATTTGTAATCCCAAACAAAAACATTTCCACCATCTTTTACTTCCAACTTATTATCATCGTCTGATGTACTAAACTTTCTAATTTCATTCCCTTTTTCATCGTGAAAACTCAATTCAACTTTATCAGAACCTTTATTGTAAGATGGAATATAAAAATGAACCTCTACTCCATTTGGTTTATTTGTACCCATAGTAAGTGAGCTCTTTCCCCCACTACCTCTTAATCTGTAGGTTGGTTTTGGCTTAAAGAGATATGGATTCTTATTAGAGTTTGGAAGCTGGTGAAGAACGGTTAGATCATCAATCATCCATAAACTTCTTCCTTGGGTTGCTACAATCAAGCTATTATCTTTAATTTTCAAATCTGTGATGGGGACGATAGGTAAATTCTGTTGAAAAGGCTTCCAACTATTACCATCGTCAAAAGAAATATATAAACCCGATTCGGTACCTGCGTATAAAAGACCTTTTCTAGCCGGATCTGCTCTTAATACCCTAGTGAAGTTTTCATTTTTTATATTGTTGGTAATTAGTTCCCAAGTCATACCATAGTTTTCTGTACGGTACAGATAAGGTTTAAAATCACCGGTTTTGTATTTTGTTCCAGCAACATAGCAAGTTCCAGGATCGAATGGAGACGGATCGATACTGTTAATCATCATCCATTCAGGCATATTTTTTGGAGTTACATTTGTCCATGTTTTCCCACCATCTTTTGTTAAGTGAATAAGTCCGTCATCACTTCCAACCCAAATTAAACCACTTTTTAAATTGGATTCTCCACCAGCGAAAAGTGTACAGTAATATTCCACACCTGTATTGTCTTGAGTGATGGGACCTCCAGAAGATTTAAGTTTTTCAGGTACGTTTCTTGTTAGATCTGGGCTAATTATCTCCCAACTCTGACCTTCGTTTTCAGTAACATGGACATGATTAGAAAAAGCATACATTTTTTTAGCGTTATGAGGACTGAAAAAAACTGGGAAGTTCCATTGAAAACGGTATTTCATTCCCTCAGCTCCGTATCCCATGGGATTGTCTGGCCAAACATTAATTCCTCTTTCACTATTGTTTTTGTGATTAACTCTGGTTAGATATCCACCATAACTTCCACCATATACTATATCGTTGTCGTTAGGATCTATAGCTATGTGGGCTGACTCACCGCCTGCAGAAGGCTCCCAATCGCCTTCGTCTATATATGATCCATTACTTCTATGTTTTATTCTTATAGTGGAATTATCTTGCTGAGCAGCGTAAATTCTGTAAGGGAAAGAGTTGTCAGTAGTGACACGATAAAATTGTGCTGTTGGTTGGTTATGATACGTACTCCAAGTTTCACCTCCATCATAAGTCACTTGCGCACCACCATCGTCCCCAATGATCATTCTATTGTTATCTTCCGGGGCAATCCAAAGGTCGTGATGATCACCATGAGGTGCATTGTGAGATGTAAAAGTTTCACCACCATCTGTTGATTTGTGATAAGAAACATTCATTACATAGACTTTATTTATGTCTTTTGTATCTGCGTAGATTTTAGAATAATACCAAGCACGCTGTCTTAATGCTCTGCTATCATTTACATGTGACCAAGTTTCTCCGCCGTCGTCGGATCTATATACTCCTCCCTTATCTTTATTTTCAACAATTGCCCAAACCCTATCTGAATTTACAGGAGAAACAGTGACACCAATAATTCCTAATATTCCTTGCGCAAACCCTTTGTTGCTACTTATTTTCCTCCAATTATTTCCCCTGTCCGTACTTTTCCAGAGTATAGATCCCTCGCCTCCGCTACTAAGACTGTAAGGAGTTCTCTTAACTCTCCAAGTTGCAGCATATAGATTTCTTGGATTATTAGGATCAATTACTAGTTCTACTGCCCCAGCATGATTGCTTTCGAAAAGAACTTTTGACCAAGTTTTACCACCATTGGTACTTTTATAAACTCCTCTTTCCGAAGTAGGTTTGTAAATATTTCCTAAAACAGCTGCATAAACAATGTCTGGATTTTGAGGATCAATTACAATTCTAGGAATGTGTCTAGACTTTGGGAGCCCACAACTTTTCCATGTTTCTCCGGCATCTTCTGACTTCCAAATTCCGTATCCAGAGGAAACATTACCCCTAACTGTTACTTCTCCCCCTCCAACATAAATAACGTTTGGATCACTTTTTGAAACCGCGACAGCACCAATACTTCCACCAAAATAACCATCTGAAATATTTTCATAAGTTTTTCCTCCATCATTAGTTTTCCAAACTCCACCTCCGGTTGATCCAAAATAAAATAGATTAGGGTTACCCTCTACGCCAGTTACAGCACATGATCTACCACCTCTGAAAGGTCCAATTTCTCTGAATTTAAGTGAAGAATACAATGATTGATCATAATTGAATTTATTTTTTTGGCTTTTATTTTTTCTTTGTGCAACTGTTTCAAAAGAAAATAAAAGAATGGCACAAAGCGACAAATTGAAAAACTTAATTAATTGCATTTTTAATGATTTTTATTCTAATTTAACTCAAAATAAAATTAAAAAGTATATTTATTTATAATTAAAAACTATTATGAAAAGGATTTTATTACTTTCAATAACATTAATATCTGCTGTTTATTCTATTGAAGCTCAGAGTATTAGGACAATTAAAAAAGAACTCCAACAATCAATTGAAAAACATGAGACAGAATTAATCAAAACTAGTGATGCAATTTGGGAGGCTGCTGAAACAGCATTATTAGAATTTAAATCTTCAAAAATATTAATAGACCACGCCAAAAGAAATGGATTTGATGTTGAAGAGGGGGTTGCCGGGATAAAAACTGCTTTTACAGCATCGTATGGCTCTGGTAGACCAATTATTGGAATATTAGGAGAATTTGACGCTAACGCAGGGATTTCACAAAAAAGAAAACCAATCAAAGAGGCAAGAATCCCAGGTGGAGCCGGTCATGGTTGTGGTCATAATCTTTTTGGAACAGCAAGTCTTGGTGCTGCAATTGCTATCAAAGAGCAAATTGAGAAGGGAAATATAAAGGGAACTGTAATATTCTACGGAACACCAGCTGAAGAAACAATTTTTGCCAAAGTTTGGATGGTAAGGGAGGGTTTATTTGACAAATTGGATGTCTGCATGGATTGGCACCCTGGTGATGAAATACAAGCTGGAACCCAGAGCTCTAAGGCTCTTGTTGATTTTAGAGTCAAATTCCGTGGTAGTTCAGCTCACGCGTCTTCCGACCCATGGAATGGCAATAGTGCAGCTGATGCGATGGAATTGTATACAACAGGATTAAATTACTACAGAGAACATATTGAGCCAACCGCTAGAATTCATTATCAAATCGAAAAGGCAGGAGATGTTGTAAACGTTG
>CAJWIX010000125.1 GCA_913042175.1 uncultured Flavobacteriales bacterium | reverse complement strand
AATATCTAGAATAAAAATATAATTTAAACTCAATAATTTTGAAATTTTATTTCAATTTTTGATTAAAATCAGTCAATGAAAATTTTAGTTTCTCCAACAAAGACCATGTCCAATAAGTCTAAAATAATAGACAATTTACGTACAACACCAATGTTTTTATCAGAAGCTAATAAAATTAATAATGCTTTAAAAAACTGGAATCTGGAGGAGCTAAAGTTAAAAATGAAACTTAGTGAAAAGTTAAAAACAGCAACAGATATACTTATAAAAAACTGGACAACTGAAATCAAACAAAATAAACATGCTATTTTTTCATATCAGGGTACAGCATTTAAGCACATGGAATTAAATTCTTGGGCTGATCAAGAATACAATTTCGCACAAAGTAATTTACTGATATTGAGTGCTTATTATGGTGTTTTATTACCATTCGATATGATTTCAGCATACAGGTTGGAAATGGGTATTAGACATCAAATTCTTGAGGATTATAAAGATTTATATTCCTTTTGGAAAGAAAAAATCACCAATTATCTAAATAACCAAGATATAGACTTTATATTAAACCTAGCAAGTAAAGAATACAGTGATGCAATTGATAAAGAACAAGTTAAAGCCAAATGGGTGAACTGCAACTTCTATGATTATAAAAATAACGAATTTAAAATTATTGGTAATTATGCTAAAGCTGCAAGAGGATTAATGGTTGATTTCATTGTGAAAAACAAAATAACTTCTGTTCAAGGTGTCAAGCAATTTAATGTAAATAACTATCGATTTGACGAAGACAATTCTACTTCAAGCGAATTGAAATTTATAAGAAAAAATTAGCTTTTAAGTTTAGCAAAATCTTTTGCAAAATAGGTTAAGATGATATCTGCTCCAGCTCTTTTGATACTTGTCAGTACTTCCATATAAGTCTTTTCATAATCAAGCCATCCGTTTTGAGCTGCTGCATGAATCATAGCATATTCTCCACTAACATTATATGCACTAATAGGCAAGTCTGTTTGTTCTTTCAAACAATGAATAACATCTAAATAACTCAATGCTGGTTTTACCATTAAGAAGTCAGCACCTTCAAATTCATCTAATTCGGCTTCAATTAGTGCTTCTTTTTTATTTCTTGGATCCATCTGATATGTTTTTTTATCACCAGATTTTGGGGCAGAATCCAATGCATCTCTAAATGGACCATAAAATGAACTAGCATATTTTGCAGTATAGCTCATGATACTTGTATTGGTAAAGCCATTTTGATCTAAAGCTTCTCGAATAACACCAACCCGACCATCCATCATATCAGATGGACCAATAATATCAATACCAGCTTGGGCTTGTGCTACAGCCATTTTGGCTAAAATTGGAAGTGTTTTATCATTAATGATTTCACCATTTTCAACATATCCATCATGCCCATCAGAGGAGTAGGGGTCCATAGCAACATCACTCATCAAGGTAATATTCGGGAATTTATTTTTTATGGTATTAATGGCTTGTAAATAAAAATTATCATGATGATAACTGTATGTAGCTTCTTTATCTTTTAGATTGTCTTCGACTGCAGGAAAAAGTGCAAAATTATTTAATCCTAATTTAATACAATCTTCAATTTCATGTAGTAATAAATCAATTGACCATCTGTAACAATTGGGCATGGAGTCAATTTCAGTTTTTTTATTTTCTCCATTTACCAAAAATAGAGGGTAAATCAAATTGTTTTTTTGCAATGATGTTTCTGCAATCAAATCTCTGATTGCCTTAGACTTTCTATTTCTTCTTGGTCTTTGGAGCATTATTTTAAATAATGAAATGTTTGTCCATTTTTCAGTTTTAACAAGCTTTGATAAATTAGTTCTATTACAGCATTTACATCATCTTTGGCACACATTTCAACAGTTGTATGCATATACCTTAATGGTAATGAAATTAAAGCTGAGGCAACACCCATGTTTGAATAAGCAAAAGCATCTGTATCCGTTCCTGTACTTCTTGAAGCAGCCAGTCGTTGAAATGGTATTTTATTTTTTTCAGCTTGTTCAATGATGAATTTTAATAAATTATTTTGTACGGCTGGTCCATAACTTAATACTGGACCTTTGCCTGATGCTAAGTCACCCTCCACTATTTTTTTAATCATTGGGGTATTGGTGTCATGACATACATCTGTTACAATAGCTACATCAGGTTGTATTCTTTCTGCTATCATTTGAGCACCACGTAATCCTATTTCTTCTTGCACAGCGTTTGTTACATACAATCCAAATGGAAGTTTAACCTTGTTCTTATGTAACAATCTAGCCACTTCAGCAATCATAAAACCACCCATTCTATTATCAAGTGCTCTTCCAACATAATTGCTTTTGTTTAAAACCATAAATTCATCCTCATAGGTGACTACGCAACCAACGTGTACACCAAGAGCCTCAACTTCTTTTTTGGATTTGCAACCACAATCTAAAAATATATTATCCTTTTTAGGTGGTTCTTCTTTAACTCCACCCAATCTTGTATGAATTGCTGGCCATCCAAAAACTGCTTTAACAATTCCTTTATCAGTATGTATGTTAACTCTCTTCGAAGGGGCAATTTGATGATCACTTCCTCCGTTTCGTCTTAAATAAATAAAACCATTTTCTGTTATATAGTGAACAAACCAAGAAATTTCGTCTGCATGTGCCTCTATAACTACTTTGTATTTTGCTTCGGGATTTATGACTCCAACTACTGAACCATAGGTATCTACAATGTAATCGTCAATGTAGGGTTTAATGTAGTTTAACCATACTTTTTGACCAGCAGATTCAAAACCAGTTGGAGAAGCTGTGTTTAAGTATTCTTCTAAAAACTTTTCAGATGATTTAGTAATGTGATTTATTTTCTTAGTCATTTTATTATTTCTTTTTACCTAGTTGGAAATTTAGCCCAAAATCAAAATCAATGGACGAGTTTCTGTAGCCTTTTTCATTAATTACACGCATTCCCCTCTCATATAGAGCATCAAAACCTATGGAAATTCTTTCATGAAAATAATAATCAAATCCAATACCATATACTAAGCCCAAATCAAAGTTTTTGAATTCTTGTAATTCAATCATACCACGTACATCATCACCTTCAATTTGGTCTCCATTTTCATTTATTGAGTAAACTTCATCTTTGATTTTAAATCCAAAATAGGGTCCGAAGTTAAAGTCAACTTTAAATTTTTTTCCAAATCCTACGTGCATAAATAGTGGAATATCAAAATAATCTAAAACTTGGTTTACTTCTCTAAAATCAGGAACATTTATGTCATCAGAAACATTAAAATCATTTTTCCAACCTCTGTTTTCAATATCAAATTCACCCTTAATAGCTATTAATCTGTTGACATGGTAAATTAGTGTTAAGCCATACAAGCTTCCTCTGAAGTTAATATCATTCAAACTAGAATCAATTGAATTTCCAGGTTCACTGTTAATTAGTGGATTATTGAAGTTAATACCTCCGTTTATCCCCACATCCCATTTATAAAAACCTTTCTTTTTTTTATTTTGAGAGAACAAAAGAATTGGTAGTGCCAGTAATAGTAATAAAATAGTCTTTTTCATTTATTCAGAAATTTGAAAGCAAATAAGCAATTAATGCAATTAAAATTAGAAACAAAAATATCTTTTTATTTCTGTAAATAGGCACTTTTTGTCTTTTTGTTATTTCTTGATATTGTACAAATAGAGAATTGAAATCACGATGCTTATGAATTTGCTCATCTGTCAGTTTGATTTTTTTCTTTTTGCCTTTATAGATGGAGTATTTTTTCATTTCAATCCTTATATATTTTTTTTAATTGATCTACAGCTCTATATAATCTAATTTTTGCATTATTTCCTTTAATACCTAAAATTTCACCAATTTCATTGAAGGAGAGTTCATCAAAAAAACGCATTTCAATTATAGAAGCATAATGTGGTTTTAGTTCACATAGGCAGGCCGTTAATTTTTTAAAGTCAATCTCATTTTCATTTACATCTATCTCTTGCATAACTGTAATAGCATCTTTTTCATTTATTTCTACAACTTGTGTTTTGTTTGATTCTCTAAAATGCTTGTTTACTTCATTAGATGCTATTTTGTATAACCAAGAAGAAAAAGGATAACCCATGTCTCTGTACTTTTGAATACTAGTCATAGCATTAAGAAATACTTTTGAAGTTATATCTGCCGAAATATCTTCTGATTGTATTTTTTTAAAGACATAGATAAAAATGGGTTTGTAGTATTTTTGATAAAGTGCACCAAAGTTCTTTACATCTTTTTGCGCATTAACTACTAGTTTAAAATCTACAGATCTTTTTGTCACAATTCAATTTTGATAATAGACTTACAGTCTATGTAATCCAAAAATACAGAAATGGTACAAAAACTTGGAACATTTCATGGCAGCTATTTTCTTATTTATAGTTTTGCATCGTGTCTAAGCATGTAAAACCATATCAAGAATCTTCACTTTCTAAAAAAAAGCAAGTTGAACAGATGTTTGACAATATTTCGGGTAAATATGATTTTCTAAATCATTTTTTAAGTTTTGGAATTGATAAAATATGGCGAAATAAAACGATTAAGATAGTTGGAGAAAATCAACCAAAGT
>CAJWIX010000124.1 GCA_913042175.1 uncultured Flavobacteriales bacterium | reverse complement strand
ATACATTTAGTTTATGTATTTCATGCAAAATTCTGCTACTACTCCACTGTTGAGCAACAAGTAATTGACCAAGAAAAACTAAGAAAGTAGAAAAGTATATTCTCATGAATTAGTTTATAGTTAAAGATATTTTTTTATTGGTTACTTCAAATTGAGTGTTTAATCCAAATGGCAGAGGCCTATTATCCTTTTCATGACCTGCAGGAAAATTAAATGACACTGGAAAATCAAATTCTTGCACTTTTTCTAACACCATATCTTCCAGAGATATTCCAAATGGAATTTTATTGTCTTTAATATTGCTAAAATGACCAATAACTAACCCTTTTATATGATGAAATACTCCCGCAAATTTTAGCTGCCATAACAAACGATCAATAGCGTACAAGTATTCATCTATATCCTCAAGAAATAGGATTTTGTCTTCAAAATCTGGTTGGTAATTTGTGCCTAAAGTAGCACACATTACTGCTAAATTCCCTCCTATCAGTTCTCCATCAGCTTGGCCTATTTTATTTTTAGTATGAGCATCCCAATAGTGGTTAATTTTTCCATCAAACAAAAAATCTTTTATACCATCCAAACTTTTCGATGTGTTTTCAGGAACATTAATAGGCATGGTGGAATGCAAAGAGGCTGAATTTAAAATGATATTAGAAAAACAATGCAAAAAAGTGATATCAGAGAACCCCATAATCCATTTGGGATGTTGCAAATATTTAGCTGGATTCAATCCTTCCAATAAACGAACAGAACCATAACCTCCTCTGTAGCACCAAATGACTTTGGCAGTTGGATGATCAATAGCCCATTGTAAATCTTCTTTTCGCTCTTTATCTGTTCCTCCAAACACACCTTGTTCTTTTAATAGGTTTTTTCCCCTAATTGGATTGAGTTTCCATTTTTTTAAAAGTGCCTCCGTAAATTCCAACGCTGGTAGGTCTACTTTTCGGGAAGGAGCAATGAGTATTACCTCATCTCCAGATTTAATTTTACTTGGAACAATCATTTCATGTAAAGTGTTGATGTTAAAAATAGCATATTAAGTTATATTTGACGCCTGAATTTTTGATAATGCCATCTTTGAAAAGACATATGATAACCGCTGCGCTACCTTATGCTAATGGACCATTGCATCTTGGCCATTTAGCTGGAGTATATATTTCAGCCGATATCTATGCCCGTTTTTTAAGGTCTAATAACGAGGATGTTGCTTTTATTTGTGGTTCTGACGAACATGGAGCAGCCATTACTCTTAGAGCAAAAAAAGAAGGAAAAACACCAAAGGAAATTGTAGATGTTTACCACCAAAGCAATAAGGAAGTCTTTAAGCAATTAGGGGTTAGCTTTGATTATTATGATCGTACTTCAGAAGACCATCACCATAAAACAGCTCAAGAATTATTCCTTGAGTTAGAAAATAAAGGTGCTTTTATCAAAAAAGAATCTGAACAGTATTTTGATAAAGCATTTAATCAATTTTTGGCAGATCGTTACATCACTGGAACATGTCCAAAATGTGGTGCAGAAGATGCTTATGGCGATCAATGCGAAAAGTGTGGTAGCGCACTTAGTCCTACAGAACTTATCAACCCAATATCAACTTTAAGCGGTAAAACACCTGAGCTAAAAAAAACTACACATTGGTATATGCCCCTTGACCGACATGAAAAATGGTTAAGCGAATGGATGCAAAAAGGCAATTACAAAGGGGAACAAGTACATCATGTAAAAGATTGGAAAAACCAGGTAGTTGGGCAATGCATGAGTTGGATTAATGCTGGATTGCAGCCACGTGCCATAACTCGTGACTTAGACTGGGGAGTAGAAGTGCCTATGAAAGATGCAGAAGGCAAAGTGCTTTATGTTTGGTTTGATGCCCCTATTGGATACATTTCTGCCACTAAAAAATGGGCTACAGAAAATGAAAAAAATTGGGAGGACTATTGGAAAAACAACGACACCAATTTAGTTCACTTTTTAGCCAAAGACAATATCGTATTTCACACGATTATTTTCCCAGTAATACTTGCTGAATTAGGCGATTATATATTACCTAAAAATGTGCCTGCAAACGAGTTTTTAAATTTAGAAGGGCAGAAATTGAGTACTTCTCGAAACTGGGCTGTTTGGGGTAAAGATTATTTAAATGATTTCCCTGGTCAAGAAGATGTCTTAAGGTATGTTCTATGTGCTATCTCACCAGAAAATAAGGATAGTGATTTTTCCTGGAAAGACTTTCAAGCCAGAAATAACAATGAGTTGGGCGCCATATTTGGAAATTTTGTAAACCGAACTCTTGTTCTTACTCAAAAATATTACGATGGCGTAGTTCCAGAAAAAAATGAGCTTTTAGATGTAGATAAAGAAGCCATGGAAGTAATTGCTCAGACCCCAAAATTAGTTGCCCATGCTATTCGCTCATTTAGATTTAGAGATGCTTTAAGTGAAGCCATGAAATTAGCAAGAGCAGGTAATAAATACTTAGCAGATAGTGAACCATGGAAATTGGTCAAAACAGACCCAGAAAGGGTTAAAACGATCATGAATATTGCCATGCAAATAACGGCAAACTTGGCTGTTGTTTTTGAACCTTTTATGCCACATAAATCTGCTGATTTAGCCGCCATGATAAACTTGGATTTACCAAAATGGAATGAGGCAGGAGATAGTGACTTAATTAAAAAGGGACATCAAATTAACAAACCACAAATACTATTTAAAAAGATAGAAGATGCTCAAATAGATGAGCAAATTACCAAATTAAAAGAAGCTTCTAAAAAACCATCTAAATTCCCTCCTATGAAAGATGAAATTACCTTCGATGAGTTCATGAAAATGGACATTCGTGTAGGCACCATAACCGCTGCGGAAAAAGTGGAAAAGGCTGATAAATTATTAAAGCTAACGGTAGACACAGGTATTGATACCAGAACAGTAGTCTCAGGAATTGCTGAACACTATAATGCAGAAGATATTGTGGGACAAAAAGTAAGTGTGCTTTTAAATTTAGCTCCTCGAAAAATTAGAGGTGTTGAATCTCAAGGAATGATTTTAATGGCAGAAACTGAAGAAGGTGAATTGGCATTTGTATCTCCTACAAAAGATTTAGAAGCGGGTAACACCATAAGATAATTAAAACCTCATTTGCTCCCATAGTTCAACAGGATAGAATAACCGCCTCCTAAGCAGTAGATCTGAGTTCGAGTCTCGGTGGGAGTATTTGGTAAGAAATTAGCTAGGAGAACCATTTATGAGTTCCAAAATGATTTCTTGGAACGTTTTCCCTATTTTCAATAAAATATTCAATTCCTCCTAAAACTGCATTTAAGTAGGTTGTCATTTTTGGCTTTACGATAAGTTGATGAGGAATGTAAGCAAGTAGTTTTGGGAGTTTACTTAGGATATAAGGGTAAACCGTAATACTTAATTCAGATTTATTTTTTTCAATTTTTTTTATGTTCCATACCACATAAGACTGAGGTCCATTTTCTTCTCCAATTAATAAAGAGTACCCTTCATTTACCTCCCATGTTTGAAAATTTCTTACGAAAGTTCTGCCGCTTAGATAAACTAGCCTATCAGAATGGTTATCTTCTTCCCACGCAATCACTTCATTGATTTTACAAAATGGATGAACATGATTTAAGTTTCCGGGTGCACTAATGACACTCCAAAGTTCATTTACATTGGTATTAATCTGTAAAGAGCAAAAGATAGGAAATATGTGGTTAAAATTTTTCATACTAACCTTATATTAATTCACTTAATGAGCCCATAGTAAAATTGAAGATTAAGGAACTGTAAAGTCTATTGTTTGTCCATTTACAGTTTCTGAAAATACTCTTTCTTCTTCCAGAACATCATCTACGAAGAATCCAATAACAACTTCAAAATCACATTGTATGGAATCTTGAATTGAATTGGGGCCTATGGAATCGCATATTGCACCCATCGTTAAATATATATTTTCACCTGTTTTTACTTCTTTGGGAGAATTTTGACGATAGGTGGACCAACTTGTACCTACTGGAATGGGTAGAGTAGGCCATGTCCCCGCATTACCCATACCAGCCGTAAGCCACGAAAAATTACCTGAACTCCAAACCCGAACTATATTTGTATTGTGCGTTAGGATAAAATCAAAATGTATTTGTTTTTTCTTACTGCAGCTCCCAAAAAGAGAAACCGTAAATACCCAAACAAGTAATTTTTTCATCTTAACAGTTTGATACTAATTTAAAAAAATGTTGCCCATACTATAATGAAAATGCCCTGTGAGGTTTAAGAGCATCCCTTACTGTTGTCACATCCTCTTTTTTTATGACCACATATGCTATCTGATGGAATTCGCTTAAACTGTTCTCTCCCACATCAAAAAAGGGAATGTTTTTTTCCTCCATAAACTCGGTAATGTGTTTAGTATAATGTACTGCCACTTTCAAGTCGTTACTTCCTTTAAAATCCCAAACTAATTTTATTTTCATCATTGCCATTTAAATCACTTTGATATATTTCCATAATTGCCTCATATTTCTTACAATGTTTTGTCAACTCATCCCATATTGGTAGAAGCCCTATGTTGGGACAAACATAGTCCATGAAATAACCACATGAATCTCTGTATTGACTTTTTCTAATCGATAAGGTGGACAATCAGCGG
>CAJWIX010000123.1 GCA_913042175.1 uncultured Flavobacteriales bacterium | reverse complement strand
ACGGTAATTGGTATGATTGATGCTTTTGATATTATTGAGGCAAAAGGAGAAGCAAAACCGGATGAATTAGCAGGAGGTATTAAAGTGGCCTTAATTACCACGGTATCTGGTCTTATTGTTGCCATCATACTTCAGATATTTTACAATTATATAGTTTCTAAGATTGATACTTTGGTTAACCAAATGGAAGATGCTTCTATTTCTCTTATTGATGTATTAGTAAAACATGATTTAAAGAAATAAGTCTAACACTTATAATTTTCTAGCATGGAAAACAATAGACAAAATTTAATCACGAAAATTATAACATACCTTGTTATTTTCCTTGGCGTGTTGTTTACCTTAATTGTCATGACGGATGACAACCCAAAGGAAATGAATCCAGAGCAAATTAAGGTTGCTGCATTCAACAATGATCAATTTGAATTTGAGAAAGATGATAAGGGGAGATTTATAAAGGATAAGTTTGGAAATTATACTTACACTGATCTTGAAAATGATTCTACATACAGTAAGTCTGAGGGTGAAATTCTTAGAAATTACCAAACTTCTTTAGAGGAAAATTTAGATGGTCATGTATTTACTTTAACATTCTTCTCTATAATCACAGTTTCTGCAACGTTCTTATTATTGTTGTTAGGCTTCGGTTATTTAGCTTATATAAATTGGGCAAAAGCCAAGAAGATTCTTGCTGGTGTTGGCGTGTTTGCATTGTTCATGATTATTGTTTACTTTATTTCTGTTGATGAAAGAGGTACTGATTGGACACTAGCTAATACTGCAATAAATTCAACTGTTCTATTAATAGTAGTAGCTTTAGTAAGTTGGATAGGAGGTTCTGTTTTAAAACTTAGAAAGTAATGGCTAAGAGAGAAGTTGAGGAAATTAACGCAGGTTCAATGGCAGATATCGCATTTTTGTTATTGATATTCTTCCTTATTACTACTACTATGAATTTGCCTCAAGTCCAAGAGGAAAGGTTACCTCAAAAATCTGATGTTGAGTTCCTATTGAATGAAAAAAATGTTCTCCAGATTATGGCGAATAAAAATGATAAAATTGGAATTGAAGGAGAGTTTGCAGAGATGGAGGATATAAAGGATGCTGTAATTAAATTCTACCAACATGATGATGGCGCTAGGAATTTACCAAGCTATATTGAAGTTGACAAGGCGACTTGTGAAGATACCATTGAGTCTTTGGAAGCAGCATTAGCTGTATATCCAGATGCAGCTTTATTTAAAATTGAATTAGATGCTTGGACAAGAAGATTGGATGCAGTTAATGCTTTTGGTGGAACAGGGTTTAAAACTTTACCCAACAATGCTACTATATCAATCCAAATGGATAATTCTACTAAGTATGAAACTTACATGAAGGTGCTTGACCAAATTATGCTTGGGCTAAATCATTTAAGAGACAGCTTATGTAAGGATAAGTTTCAAGGTATTCCTTTTAGTAAACTGAATGACAAAGTTGAATCTGACAAACAAAAGATTTCAGCTATAAGGCAAGTTTATCCTAAAAAGATAATGAAAGAGAAAAACAGATCTGTACAATAGTAACTTATTAATTATGTCTAAATTTTCTAAGGGTAAGAAGAAAAAAGAACCAGGAATATCAACTGCAGCACTTCCTGATATTGTATTTATGCTGTTATTCTTCTTTATGGTAACAACTGTATTTAAAGAAAAAGAGACCAATAAGTTAGAAATAGACAAAGTAGCTATTAAAGAGACTATTGATCTAGAAAAAAACATTAAAGCTTCTTATTTTTGGATAGGCAGAGTTCCAGGAACTCTTGATGATTTTAGAGTTCAATTGGACGATGATTTGATCAATGATTATGAAGAAATAAGAAATTATCTTATAAAACTTCGTAAGAATCCAGAGTATTCTCAGGTTTGGGATTCACGATTCTTTAATGTTTTCAAAGTAGATAAGAAAACAGAAATGAGAATAGTGAAAAAAGTACAAGATGAGCTCAAAGAGGCAGAAGCCTTTAAAGTTGTCTACTCTGTCAACAAGGAGAAGTAAATTAATTCAATTTAATTTCCAGGCTCCTTTCTTTAGGCTATATATAAAGCAAAAAATACCTGCAGGAATTAGAGCGTAATTTAGAAGATATTCTAATTTTTCTTCATTTATAATTTCATTTTTTATGATGAATATGGATATCAAAGAAAATGCATTGAACATAAAGTGAAGAAGCATGTTTAATTTAATGTTGTTTCTTTTTTCATAAATTATTCCAAGTAGCAAACTGGCAAAAAATATGGCCAGAAAATTATCTATTTGAAAATGAAGAATACCAAAAATGAGTGAGGTAAATAAAATACCGAAAAACCTATTTTTAAGTAATCCAATAAATATTTTTTGTAATACACCTCTAAAAAAAAGTTCTTCAGCTACAGCTGGTAAAATAGCCATAAGGAATAAATTAAAAGCTAAGTTACTTACATCTTTTGTGACAAAATACTCCTGAATTTTGGTATTAAACAATTGTTCGTTTGAGAGGTAAGATTTAACCCCTTCAGGAAGGTAATCATAGCCAATGGATAAACTTATAAGCACAAGCAAATTGGAAATACCAAGCAATAAAATAAAGTTTATAAAAACAAATAGATAGTCACTCTTTATAGTTTTCTTTTGCAGCAGTTTTATCTGATTAAATTTCCAAAAAATGAAAATAGATGGAACTAAAAATGTCCCTATTTGAGAAAAAAACGTCAATAATTTTAGAATTTTAATTACGCTAGAATGAATATCAGGCTTCGAAGTGAAATGCTCATCTAGAAGCAATGGATTGGTTTGATAAATAGTAATTTCAGACAATAATTCAACTCCGTTATCCATAAAAATAGAAATGAGAAACATGGGGATAAGCTGAAAAATGGTAAATGAAAATACTGTAATAAGAATAATAAGTAAGAGGGTTCTTATATAAGATGTAGAATCAGTGCCAAAACTATTTTTCATGAACGAAATATAGGAATTAGATGGATATATCTACCTTTGTAAAGATTAATCATGGTTAAAATTGGTGAAATAAATCTTGGTGAATTCCCACTTTTACTAGCTCCTATGGAGGATGTTAGTGATCCACCATTTAGAGCTTTATGTAAGAAATATGGAGCTGACGTTATGTACACTGAGTTTATTTCATCCGAAGGATTGATAAGAGACGCAACAAAAAGTGTTCAGAAGCTCGATATATTTGAATATGAACGCCCTGTTGGTATTCAGATATTTGGTGCCGATGTAGAATCCATGAAAAAAGCAACAGAACTTTGCGAGAAGGTAAATCCAGATATCATAGATATTAATTATGGATGTCCAGTGAAGAAAGTGGCATGTAAAGGAGCTGGAGCGGGAATCTTACAAGATATTCCTAAAATGGTTTCCATGACTAAGGCTATAGTGGATTCAACTCACCTTCCTGTAACAGTCAAAACAAGATTAGGTTGGGATGATAACTCTAAATATATTGTTGAAACCGCTGAAAGATTACAGGATGTTGGTATACAAGCTATTTCCATCCATGGTAGAACACGATCTCAAATGTATAAAGGAGAGGCTGATTGGACACTTATAAGTGAAGTGAAAAACAACCCAAGAATGCATATTCCTGTATTCGGAAATGGAGATATAGACTCACCCCAAAAAGCAGTGGAGTATAGAGAGAAATATGGTGTTGATGGAATTATGATTGGAAGAGCTAGTATTGGAAACCCATGGTTTTTTAACCAAGTTAAGCACTTTATGAAACATGGTTATGAAGCAGCTAAGCCAACATTAGCCGAACGTGTAAAAGTAGTTCTAGAACATTTGGATTTCAGCATAAAGTGGAAGGGAGATAGAGTTGGGATAGTTGAAATGAGAAGACACTATGCTAATTATTTTAAAGGGATACCTAACTTCAAACCCATTAGAAATCAACTGGTTACTTTGGATGATAAAGAAGAATTGTATGCTGTTATCAAAGATATTACAACAAAATTTGATGTTGCATTAGTATGAAAATATACACTAAATCAGGAGACAAGGGGAAAACTTCTCTTTTTAGCGGTAAAAGAGTAGAAAAATACAATTTAAGTATTCAAGCTTATGGTACTATTGATGAGCTTAATTCATGGATTGGATTAATAAAAGATGTACTTCCTCAAAGTACAGATATAGATTTTGTTGAAATTCAAGAAACCCTTTTCACTTTAGGTTCTTATTTAGCTACTGGTGGAGATGAAAAAATGATAGAAAAGCTTCCAGTGTTATCTGATGCACCTATTACTTCTTTAGAAGAAGCTATTGATGAATTTCAATCCGATCTTCCAGAAATGAAAAATTTTATACTTCCTGGTGGACATGTTAATTCTTCTTATTGTCATGTTGCTAGATGTGTTTGCAGAAGAGCAGAAAGATTAGTTGTAGAGCTGAGTGAAGGCATTAATATTGATTCAATTATAGTCATGTACTTAAATAGATTATCTGATTTTCTATTTGTTTTAGCAAGAAAGGTTTTGCATGATGAAAACATTGATGATATTCCGTGGAAACCTAAAAAGCAATAATTAATTATTAATTTTTTTCTTTTTGGTTTGTCAAACCAATAAAAAATTTACATTTGCGAAATCTAAAAATTAGATAATCGTATGTATTGGACATTAGAACTTGCATCATATTTAGAAGACGCTCCTTGGCCAGCATCAAA
>CAJWIX010000122.1 GCA_913042175.1 uncultured Flavobacteriales bacterium | reverse complement strand
TACAATACTGTTTTGAACATTAAATCTGGAGATAATTTTAGTTATTTCAAATAGTTTTAACTAGATCTTAGGCTCGATATTTAAATCTTATGAATGAATTTGTTGAGATTTATAGCTCCACTGGAAAGAAAACTGGAAAGAAAGAATTGCTAAGCATTGCTCACCAAAAAGGTTATCCTCATGCTACTGTTCATCTATGGTTATTTACAAATTCTGGAAATTTAGTTATTCAAAAAAGATCAATTAATAAAAAAATTAATCCAAATATATGGGATATAATTTCTGTTGCTGGGCATGTCAAATTTGGAGAATCAATTGAGGAAGCAGTAATAAGAGAAGCCAATGAAGAACTAAACTTAAAGATTTTTAAAGATAATCTAAAAATTCATGATGTT
Organism: uncultured Flavobacteriales bacterium; assembly: GCA_913042175.1. Classification (GTDB taxonomy): domain Bacteria; phylum Bacteroidota; class Bacteroidia; order Flavobacteriales_D; family Parvicellaceae. The sequence continues at coordinate 4,357 of CAJWIX010000122.1, read as the reverse complement.
TATTATTATGAAAAAAAATATAAAAATTTGAAAGATGCAGAATTTCACCACTCGTTTACATATAAAGTTTCATCTACTGAAATAGATCTAGAAATTCAAAATAATGAAGTTAGTGAGGTGAATTTTATTTCGATTAAAAATTTAAAAGATATTATCGCAAATAACACCCCAGGATATTTAGTTTTTAATGATATGAAAGGATATTATACAAAAATGATTTCTATAATTGAAAAAGAAATTACTGAGAATTAGCGATTATTTCTTTGACTACATTTGGATTTAATAGAGTGCTAATATCACCTAAATCCCCAATATCCCTAGCAGCAACTTTTCTTAATATTCTTCTCATTATTTTTCCTGATCTTGTTTTGGGTAATGCCTTGGTAAATTGTATTTTTTGAAGTTTTGCAATTGGACCAATTCTTTTAGAAATTATTTCATTGATTTGTTTCATTAATATGTTTTCATCAAAATTTTCTGTGTTTAATGTAATGAAACCATATAATGCATTCCCTTTTATTTCGTGTGGATAACCAACTATTGCAGATTCTGCTACTAAATTATGTTCATTTATTGCGTCCTCTATTGGTGCAGTACCCAAGTTATGACCTGAGACAATCACAACATCATCGACCCTGCCAGTAATACGAATATTTCCTAATTTATCTTTGTAGGCGCCATCACCCGTAAAATATTTGTTTTTAAAAGTTGAATAATACGTATTTATATATCGGTTATGGTCCCCCCAAATTGTTCTAGCCATAGATGGCCATGGAAATGAAATACAAAGTTTTCCAACTTTTTCATATTCAAAAATTTCATCTCCACTTTCAGAAAGAATAATTGGCTGAATTCCTAAAAATGGTTTTGTTGCAAATGTTGGTTTATCAGGAATTACATTTGGAATAGATGAAATCATGATGCCTCCTGTTTCTGTTTGCCACCAAGTATCAACAATCGGACATCTTGAATTTCCTACATTTTTATAATACCAATCCCAAGCTTCAATATTTATAGGTTCTCCGACAGTACCCAATACTTTTAATGAAGTTAGATCATATCCATTTAAAAATTTATTTCCTTGTTTTGCAATAGCCCTAATTGCTGTTGGAGCTGTATAAAACTGATTTACTTTATACTTTTCAATTATTTGCCAAAACCTACTGTAGTTAGGATAACTTGGAATCCCTTCAAACATTAATGTAGTTGCCCCATTACACAAAGGGCCATAAATTATATAGCTATGTCCTGTAATCCAGCCTATATCTGCAGTACACCAGTAAATATCATTTGTTTCGTATTGAAAAATATTTTTGAATGTATATGAGGCATATACCATGTAACCAGCACAAGTATGTACCATTCCTTTTGGCTTTCCTGTGGATCCAGAGGTATAAAGAATGAACAGAGGATCTTCAGCATCCATAATTTCAGGTTTACATTCATCAGAAACTTTTGATTTTATTTCATCATAAAGGATGTCTCTTTTCGGGATTATATTTACCTTCTGATTAGTTCGTTTTATTAATAAAACTTTTTGAGGAGAGCTGCATCTACTGATTGCATTGTCAACAATAGATTTCAGATTTATAATCTTATCCCCTCTAAATGAACCGTCTGATGTTATAATTACATTACTTTCACAATCATTTATTCTTGTTGCTAATGCTTCTGATGAAAATCCAGCAAAAACAACAGAATGTATTGCTCCTATTCTTGCACATGCCAACACAGAAAATGCCAACTCAGGGATCATAGGTAAGTATATACAAACTCTGTCTCCTTTTTTTACTCCCATTGTTTTGAGAATATTTGCTGTTTTGGAAACTTCTTTTAACAATTCCAAATAAGTAAAAGATTTTTGTTTTTCATTGGAATTATTGGGTTCAAATATGATTGCTGTTCTTTTAGGATTTGATTTTGCATGTCTATCTATACAATTAACTGTAATATTTAATTTTGCATGCTTAAACCATTCAATTTTAGCTTTTTTAAAATCCCATTCTAAAACCTTAGACCATCGCTCATACCAACTAAAATTATTTTTAGCTAAATCACTCCAAAACTTTTCAGGTTCAGCAATAGATTTATTATAGTTTTCTATATACTTTTTAGTAGTATTAATTATGTAATTACTCATTTTCTGGAACTCTTATATTATCAACAATTTTTTTTATATACTTAGGTGTTTTGGGAGTTATCATCATAACAAAATATGCAACAAAAAAATTAAATATCATTGCAACACTACCAAAACCCTCTGGCGATATACCAAACCAATAATCCTCCTCAGTTCCACCTCCAAAAAAATCAAATTTAAACTTTAGCATATAAAATAACATTATACTTATTCCAGCAATCATTCCTGCAGTTGCACCTTCTCTATTCATTCTTTTATAAAAAATCCCCATTACTATAGCCGGAAAAAAAGATGCAGCTGCTAGTCCAAAGGCCAAAGCAACAACTGCAGCTACAAATCCGGGTGGGTTAATCCCAAAGTATCCTGCAATACATACTGCAAAAAAAGCAGATAATCTTGCAATGATCAATTCTCCTTTTTCTGAAATTTTTGGATAAATAACTCTTTTGATTAAATCATGAGATATTGACGCAGATATCACTAACAGTAATCCTGCTGCAGTTGATAATGCTGCAGCTAATCCACCTGCTGCAACCAAAGCAATAACCCAATTTGGCAAATTTGCTATTTCGGGATTTGCAAGCACCATTATATCTCTATCAACATATAACTCATTATTTTCATCATTGGAATAGTTAATAACTCCATCTTCATTTAAATCATTAAACTTTATTAACCCTGTATCTTCCCATTTTTTAAACCATTGAGGAATTTCATCGTATGAGTTAGTAGAAATCGTTTCTAGTAAGTTTGTACGAGCAAAAGCTGCTACTGCCGGTGCTGTTGTATATAATATTGCAATTAATAATAAAGCAATTCCAGCTGATTTTCTAGCATCTGAAACCTTCTTAACGGTGAAAAATCTTACGATCACATGTGGTAGCCCTGCAGTTCCAACCATTAAAGCTAAGGTTATTGCAAAAATATCAATCATTGGTTTTGTGTTTTCTGTATATTCATTAAAACCTAGCTCAATATTTAGATTATCTAATTTATCTAAAAGATACATTGAAGAACCATCACTAAGCTGAGCCCCAAAACCTAATTGTGGAATTGGATTCCCCGTCATTTGAATGGAAATAAAAATAGCAGGGACCATAAAGGCAAAAATTAAAACACAGTATTGAGCAACTTGAGTATATGTGATTCCTTTCATCCCGCCTAATACAGCGTAAAAAAGAACAATCAACATCCCAATAATGACACCTGTGTTAATATCAACTTCTAAAAATCTGGAAAAGACTATTCCAACGCCTCTCATTTGTCCTGCTACATATGTAAATGAAACTATTAACGCACAAAAAACTGCAACTAATCTTGCATTCTGAGAATAATATCTTTCAGCGATAAATTCAGGAATAGTAAATTTTCCAAATTTTCTTAAATAAGGTGCTAACAAAAGTGCTAATAAAACATATCCACCTGTCCATCCCATCAGAAATACAGCACCATCATAACCGGCAAAGGAGATTATTCCTGCCATGGAAATAAAAGAAGCTGCACTCATCCAATCTGCGGCAGTAGCCATTCCATTAGCCCATGCTCCAACACCACCCCCAGCAACATAAAATTCCTTTGTAGATTTTACTCTTGACCAAATTGCAATTCCAATATAAATTGAAAATGTAAATCCAACTAAAATATATGTCCAAGTTTGAATACTCATAAATTACTTATCAAAACCATATTTTTTATCAAGTTTATTCATCAAATGGACATAAATAAAAATTATTAAGACAAATGAATAAATTGATCCCTGCTGGGCAAACCAAAAGCCTAATTTAAATCCAGCAACTGTAAACTGATTGAGAAAATCTTTTAATATAATTCCAAAAAGAAAAGAAAATAAAAACCAAAAAAATAGTAAAATCAGCACATACCTTACATTCTCTTTCCAATATTTTGTATTTGTCATTGTAAGAAGGATTTTAAATATTCTTCAGTTTTAACAAAAATTCTTCTTTGAATATCATTAATTTCTAATTTTTTAAAGTTCCTTCCAGTTATTTTTTCATATAGCTCAATGTATCTATCAGAAACTGAATCAATATATTTATCATTCATTTCTGGAATTTTTTGCCCATCATGACCTTGAAAATTATGATTAATAAGCCATTGCCTTAAAAACTCTTTAGATAATTGTTTTTGGGGTAAGCATTTTTCTTGTCGCTCCTCATATCCATCTTTGTAAAAGTATCTTGATGAATCTGGTGTATG
>CAJWIX010000121.1 GCA_913042175.1 uncultured Flavobacteriales bacterium | reverse complement strand
GTACCTATCCAACTCAGTGTTAATTAAATTGGCATCTCCAAAGTACATTTCATAATTGGCCAAATTTTCAGCAATACCAATCATGGATCTAAAGTTTCCAAGGAAGTCATTTTCCAACATATTTCTCACCTTTTGAAATTCATTTTCAGTTATGAGTTCATTTTGCATTTTTTCAAACTCTTTGTTTACCTCACTCTCTAACTTGTCTGGTGTTACATCTGCATTTGCAATACCAAATACAAAAGAAAGGCCAGGATCTTCAGATGAAAATGGGAATGACCCCACATACATGGCAGATTGAGATTCTTCAACACACTTTTTGTTAAGTCGAGAGCTTTCTCCCTCAGAAAGTACCATAGACATTAACTCTATAGCATAAAAATCATCTGTACCTTGTGCAGGTATTCTGTAAGCCATCATTACACCAGGTAATTGCACATCATCTAAAATAGTATCTCTAATTTCTTCTTTCATAGGAGGCTCTTCAATACTAACTCGGTCAATTTTTTCCTTTCCTCTTGGAATGGGTCCAAAATAGGATTCTATTAATTTTTTGGTAGCTGGCAAATCAATGTCACCGGCTATAGAAAGAATAGCATTTTCTGGCACATAAAATTTGTGATAAAAATCCATAAACTCATCTAAAGTAGCTGCATCTAAGTGTTCCATTTCCCCAATTGTCGTCCAACGATATGGATGAACCTTAAATGCTCTTTTATTAACCTCCGCCAAAAAACTTCCATAAGGTTGGTTATCAATTCTCAATCTTTTTTCTTCTTTGACCACTTCATTTTGTGTTTCTACACCAATTGTGTCAATTTTGGCATGTAACATTCTTTCAGATTCTAACCATAGGCCTAATTCCAGTTGATTTGAAGGAAGCACCTCATAATAAAACGTTCTATCATTGGTGGTATTGGCATTATTTGTACCACCAGCATTTTCAATGTATTTAAAAAATTCTCCCCTTTCAATATTTTCTGACCCCTCAAACAATAGGTGCTCAAAAAAATGAGCAAAACCTGTTCTATCGGGTTGTTCATTTTTAGCACCAACATGGTACATAACAGAAACAGCCACAATTGGAGTACGATGATTCTCGTGCAATAGCACCTTAAGACCATTTTTTAATTCATATTCCTCAAAATCTATTTTCGTTGATTGTGAATAGATTAGATTTATAAATAATATAAAACTGAAAAGAGTAAAGGCATTTTTCAACATGATTATGATTTATTAAAGAGTTTTCTAATATAAGTTAAAATTATGACTTGATAAGTTGATAAAACAAGACATCCTCATAAGTTTCTTGCTTTCTAATCCAGTTTTTTTTGACCCCATTCATTTTAAATCCAGCCTTTTCAAATAATTGAATAGTAGACTTATTGCTAGAAAAAATTTCAGCGTACAACTGGCTGAGCGATAGCTCGTTTATACTTTTTTTTATAATTTCTTTTAATGCCAATTGTGCCAAGCCTTTTCTCCTGTAGGTAGGGTCAACATATACTCCAACTCCTGCTCTTGAATGAATAATATCAAGTTGGTACAAATCAATAAAGCCAACCATGTTATTTTGAAAAGTTATCATATACCTTACTTGCCCATTTAAAATAGGGTCATGATTTCCCTCAAGGAAAGTAATCATCTGTTCTTTGGTATAAAACACAGGGAAATCAGTATGGGCTGATTTTTGAATATCGTTTTCCCAAGCTAAAAGAACTTCTAAATCATCAATGGACGGATATCTCAGCGTTACGATCAAAATGAAATCTTTCTTTGCTTATACAATTTAAGATTTCTTTTTCAGAATATCTTGGTAAAACAATAGATTTTTTGTGTCCTTCAACATTAAAACCATAGTGGTAAAAATCCAATAAAATATCTTGCTTAACTAAAATTGGCAAGAGTTGATATACATAAGTAGCATCAAAAAGTGTATTTAAACTCTTCTCAAAACATACTTTTACTGGCTTATAACAGCTGTAATTTACACCAAGAAAATCATGCTGCTTGAATATTTCTAAAGCTAAAGTTAAATCTATATTAACCTTAGTTGAAGCTATGATAACTTTATGCTTTCTTCTTTTAAAAGCATTAAAAATATGTTCAAAAGGCACATTAATCTTTAACCCATTAGCTGTAGATGAAAAATACATGTTGTTAATCAATAAACCTACGTGTGGAGGGTTGAAATCTGATCCATTAAGAACAATGGCACTTTTAATTAAGGCTAACTTATTTGGTTTAAAAACCTTATCACTAAACAAATCAATTCTCATAACTGGATTTCCCCTCTATAAACAAATTGAGCTGGTCCTGTTAAATAAACGTTATTAAAACTTCCATTTTCTTTATCAAAATCGACCTTTAACAAACCACCTTTAGTTCTTACATTGACTGATTGATTGGTTTTATTGATTTGAGCATAACAAAGTGCAGCAGCTGTAACTCCAGAACCACAAGAAAGCGTTTCATCTTCAACACCTCTTTCATAAGTTCTAATTTTTATTTCATTATCTAAAATTTTAACCATATTGACATTTATACCATTTTCAATATATGGTTCACTATTTCTAATTGCTTTACAATCACCTAAAAACCCAGAGTAATCAATATCATCTTTAAATTTAATATAGTGGGGAGAACCAGTATTTATGCTAAAATCACCATTATTTAAGGGTTCTACTTTTATAGGTGAATTAATATCAATTTTTACTAAGCCTGGCCCCATAACTTCACCATGGTGTGAACCATCGTTAGTTAGAAAGTGACATTTTCTTGTACAAATACCATTATGAAAGCAAAATAATACTGCACAACGACTTCCATTTCCACAAAAACTGGAAGAACCATCTGGATTAAAAAATTGCATTTCAAAATCATAATCTTCATGGTATTTTATCAGCATAACACCATCAGCACCAATACCATACTTTCTATCACATAATTTAACGATATTTTCTTTTGAAAATGAGGGTACATAGTGTTCTCCATATATGACAATAAAATCATTTCCAGCACCATGGTATTTATAAAAGTTAAAAATCATTTCGAGACAAAAGTAACTAATATTTTGGTTAACATATATTAACAGCGGATGAACAATGTTTGTCTGATTTCTTCTTTAGTTTTAATGTAAAATAAACAAAATGAAATCTAAAATATCATTCTTCTTATTAAGTTTAGTTGGTGGAGCTATGGCATTTTTTGTGTCAGATAACTTCTTTAAAAACACCAATGAAAATAATTTTGATTCTCAAACCAGAATAGTAAATGAAAGTCCAAAGTTTACCATGGTCAACGCTTCAACTAATGTTCCAAAAGAACTAGACTTTACCAATGCAGCTGAAAAAACGGTTAATGCCGTTGTACACATTTCAAGTGAGTTTCAACAAACTTATCCTTCAGATCCTATGATGGAGTTTTTTTGGGGGCCACAAGGTTCTCGAATGAGACCTCAAGTTGCCACTGGCTCAGGTGTTATTATTTCAGAAGATGGTTTCATTGTTACCAACAATCATGTTATAGACGAAGCTGAAAAAATAATTATAACACTTAATGATGGAAGAGAGTTAGAAGCTGAACTGATAGGTGCTGATCCAAATACTGATTTAGCTTTATTAAAAGTAGAAGACACTCAACTTCCATTTACTCAATTTGGCAATTCCGATGATGTTAAATTAGGGGATTGGGTACTTGCCGTTGGTAATCCTTTCAACTTAACCTCAACTGTTACAGCAGGTATCGTTAGTGCTAAAGCAAGAAATATTAATATTTTAAGAAGAAATGAAAATGTTTTTCCTCTTGAATCTTTTATACAGACTGATGCTGCTGTTAATCCTGGAAATAGCGGAGGTGCTTTGGTAAATCCCAATGGTTTGTTAGTTGGCATCAATACTGCAATTGCTTCAAAAACAGGATCTTATTCAGGATACTCTTTTGCTATTCCATCTAACATTGCGCTAAAAGTAGTTAATGACCTTAAAAAATATGGAATGGTACAAAGGGCATTTATTGGGGTTATCATTCAAGATGTTACTCAAGACATAATGAACGAATTTGAATTTCCTGATACCAAAGGTGTAATGGTCAATGGACTTACCGATGGAGGTGCTGCCTACGATGCAGGAATTGAAAAAAATGATGTCATTCTAAAAGTTGAAAACATAGAAGTAAATGATGTTCCTGAACTTCAAGAGCAAATTGGAAAATTTAAGCCTGGTGATAAAGTTAATTTGATTGTTAGGAGAGATAATGAGACCCAACTCATTAACGTAACTTTAAGAAACGAAAGTGGAAATACAGCCATTGTTGATAGAAAAAAAATAGAGGCTGAGTCTACTATTTTTGGAGCATCGCTTAAAGACATTGGAGATGACTACAGATCAATTAATGTATTACATGGAGTTATGATTCAAGACATTAACGATGGAAGACTAAAAGATGCAGGATTGAAAAAAGGATTCATTATAACCCATATTGACAAAGCTCCTATCAAATCAAAAATACAACTCATTGATTTACTCAAGTCTAAGAAAGGTGGTGTACTAATTGAAGGTAAATACCAAAACGGAGTTAAAGGCTACTTTGGGTTTGGCTTATAGATTTAATTATTTTACAACTGACAGATTAAACATGTTAAGTTTTCATTAAATTTTAATTAAATTTGGGAAAACGAATTTTCTTGAAAAAATTCTTATTCCTAATTAATTTTATATGTTCGGCATCTTTTATCTATGCTCAATTAGGCATTAATGAATTTAACTGTAAAAGAGGATTTACTGATGAGAATGGAGATGATGTTGATTGGATTGA
>CAJWIX010000120.1 GCA_913042175.1 uncultured Flavobacteriales bacterium | reverse complement strand
CCAAATGCCAAATCGCCAGCATCACCCAAACCGGGAACTATATAAGATTCTTTTGTCATTTCTGGGTCAATAGCGCCTACCCAAATAGTGGAATTTGATGGAAGATTATCACGTACTAAATCAACACCCTGTTGACTAGCAATGACACTTACCACATGAATTTTTTTGGGCGTACCCCTTTGTAATAAAGCTTTATAAGCTAAAACCATTGACCTTCCTGAAGCAAGCATAGGGTCGTTTAAAAGAATGGTTTTGCCCTCTAAATCAGGACTAGACATGTATTCAATTTCAACATCAAATTCATCTGGAGATGTATGTTTCCTGTAAGCAGAAATAAAGCAGTTTTCAGCTTGATCAAAATAATTAAGTAATCCCTGATGCAAAGGCAACCCAGCCCTTAATATGGTTGCAAGCACAATAGGTTCATCAATTAAATTCATGTTTGAAACACCTAGGGGAGTAGAAATATCTTTGTCGGAATAATGAAGTGTTTTACTAATTTCCATTGCCGTTATCTCACCTAAGCGCTCTAAATTTCTTCTAAAACGCATAGAATCTAATTGCACTTTTTTATCTCTTAGTTGTGAGAGAAATGTGTTGTATATTGAATTGCTATCTTGAAAATTTATAATGGAGGACATATTGCAATTTTGATCTAAATTAAAAATTTAGTTGATGATGTTAAAGTATTTAAGTAATAATAACATTTAAAATAGGATGATTTAAATTACACCCAAGATGATTCAAATACACTTCTCCACCCTTTCCATCTATCTTTATCACTTAGTGACTCATTGTGCCAAATAGAAGTAAAAACACCATTAACTTTTTGAACAGTTTCTTTTAATTGGTTTATACTATTCGTTGCTTCTTTAGTGTCCATTGCATAATAATCTTTAAGCACTCCCTCCATATAAGCAAAAGGATGAATTTTTAAGGATGTTTTAGATTCACTTTTCAAATCATAAAAATAAAAAGGTGTACAAGTACCAGCTCTAAAACCATATTGATCTGCATAACCCATGCTATAGTCATTTTCTATTCCACATTTAAGTAAATTCCTGTAGGAGCCTGGCATTGTATATCTCAAGAAATGAAAACGACTATGAGAAACATTTGAGTCAATACAATCTTTTAACCTTTCTTTTTCTTGATTTATTAAATGAGGTTTACCAAAAGACTGATAGGACGGGTGAATACCTAATTGTCCAAATTTCTTCAATTGACCTAAAAGTTCAATCATTTTAGGATGATTATGGTCTATATTCTTATCATATTTGGCATAGTCTCCCAAAAGAATAAAAAACACTACTTCTAAACTAAGTTTTTTAGAAAAGCTATTTAAGTACCCATAGGTATCGTACGGGTCATCGCTATCGCCCTTCCATAAATCGAGACGCTGTTTGAATTTAGTTTTGTTTGTAATGCCATCTTTCACCGTGCCACCTAATGACCTCCAAAATCCTTTGTATTTAAAGGCATAAGCATTATCAATATCAATGGTCACATATTGTTTATACTTTCTTGATAATTGAAAATTGGAATGAAAACAATGATTTAGTTGATCTATTAGATCATAAACCCATACATCAACAATTGGTATGTGATTGACTTTATGTTGAACTAAAATGGACTGACTTGAGATATATCTTCCATGTTCATCAACTTCTTTTGCTTCATACTCTTCCATCCTAGTAATTAAGAAGAAAATAGCGCTAAATACATCAAATTGATGATCTGCATTTTCACTTGGGAATAATTGAAATAATTGATCTTTCAAACTGACTATTTCTGGATATAATTTAGATTCATCATCCAACAATCCGGAAGGGCAAATATGATATGATGGGACAACTATTTGCTCATTTGAATAATTTATTACAAATCCATTTAGGGTTTGAATATCACTTGAAATAGTAAAAGGTAGAGAGCAAATTTCATTAAAAATAAAATCAACTGTATACTGAAGCCTTTTTGTAACTGATTTGGTGTAAATCGTAATCATGAAAACTGATTAACCATCTCATTCAGGATAAACTCAGCCGCTTTACCATCTCCAAAAACTGGAGGAAATGCCAAATTTTCATTGTGAAGATAGTTATTGACTGCATTTAATATTTTTTCTTGATTCGTATCTGCAATAACTGCACTTTTAGCCTCAACTATTTCTACCCATTCTGTTTGAGGCCTTAAAATAATACATGGTTTTTTAAAAAAATAAGCTTCTTTTTGAACTCCACCACTATCAGTAATTATGAGACTTGCATTTTTCTCTAATGAAATTATATCTAAAAACGATGCAGGTGGAATTATTTTGATTAAAGAAGAATTGCTTAATTGTTCTTTAACTGTTTCATTCAACAGCGTTTCCTTCATTTTCATCGTTCTTGGATGAAGGGGTAAAATCAATTGAATGTTATTTTCTTCTGTTAATTTCAGAAAAGAAGAAAAAATTTCATTTAATTTTTGAGGATCATCAGTATTATCATTTCGATGAACTGTAGCTAAAACAAATGGATTGTTTTCTATACCAAGGTCGCTTAAAATAGAAGACTTTTGTTCACTTAATTTGGAGAAGTGTATACTATTATCATACATCACATCACCACAATGGTAGATATTAGGGCAATCAGCGGTAGCTTTATTGCTAATTGTTTTAGAAAAACCTTCATTAATCAGGTTCTGATAACCAGTCTGCGTGGGAGAAAACAATAAAGTTGATGCGTGATCACACATTATTCTGTTAATCTCCTCTGGCATTTTCTTATTAAAAGACCTCAACCCCGCCTCTATATGTACAATAGGTACATGTATTTTAGAAGCGGCAACAGCAGAAGCTAAAGTAGAATTCGTATCGCCATAAACCACAATTGCATTGGGCTTATGTTGAACTAAAACATCCTCAATTTGTTCGATCATTTTTGCAGTTTGTTTCCCATGAGAGGATGAACCTACATTTAGATTAATCGTTGGTTTGGGAATATTTAATTCTTCAAAAAATACCTCAGACATGTTTTGGTCGTAGTGCTGACCAGTATGCAAAATGATTTCCTCAACTTGTGGAAAATTATTTTCTATAGCTCTCGATATGGCTGCTGCTTTAATTATTTGAGGACGAGCACCTACTACAGTTATTATTTTCATTATAATACGACTTTATGATCTGCAAAGCTAAAATAGCTATTATCCGCTACAATGAGATGATCTAATAATTTTATGTCAAATATTTTAGAAGCATTAACTATTTTCTTGGTGATTTTTACGTCTGCTTGGCTTGGTTTTAAATTTCCTGAAGGATGATTATGTAACACAATAAATGAAGTGCTTCCATTGGCAATTAATTTTTGAAATATTACTCTTACATCAACAATAGTAGATGTGAGTCCACCTATAAATAACTGCAAAACATCAATTACTTTGGATTGTTGATTTAAACAAATCATCCAAAACTCCTCTGTGGATAGTCCAAAAAATCTATTTTTCATGAAATCAAAAACCATCTTGCTATTCAATAACAAAACATCTTTTGTATGTGGAAATTGAATTCGTTTTGATAATTCTAGGGCAGCTACAATTTTTGCTGATTTAGCTATTCCCAATCCTTTTACTTTACATAAGTCTCTTACCTCCATGGTATAAAGTTGGTGGATATTGTTTTGTGTAAAATCCTTCAGATTTTTAACAATCTCTATTACATTGCAGGTAGGACCTCCATTTCCAATCATTATCATTAAAAGCTCTGTGCACGATAAGGATGACTTTCCTCTTTCTAGCAACCTTTCCCTTGGAAGATCACCAAAATCTTGATTTAAATTCTTCATGAGAGTGAATTAAAATCACCAGAACATAAATTATTTATGGCTAATTATTAATGATGAGAACTTTAGTGCCTATTTGAACATTGTCAAATAATTTAATCACATCTTGATTAATCATTCTAATGCACCCATGAGATACAGGCCTGCCAATTGTAGCCTCATCACTAGTCCCATGGATATAAATTCCTCTAACATAAGAATCAATTTTACTCCCTTTGTTTATTCCTAATTCTTCTCCTTTTAAACTTAAAATTCTGGAGGTGATTTCATCATTAGCTAAAGTTGTATCTGATTTATTTATGTTGACAACGCTACCTACATTCTTCTTTTTCACAAATAAAGTACCCAGGGGAGCATCTTGACCAATTTTTTCAACTATAGTGTGTAATCCAGTTGGTGTTTTGAAAGTCCCCATTTTATTACCAGCTCCTTTTGCTGATGTAGAAACAGGGTAAATGCTAATTAACTTATTTTTTTTTATATGATACATCTTTTGGCGCTTTATACCAATATAGATGTACTCTTCTAAATTATTATTGGGATATATAGTTGTTACATAGTCATTCAACAGTGATACAAAAGCAAAATCATTTTTGCCACTATGTTGACCATGTAAAGAATAACTTATAATTATAAAGTAAAGTACTATTTGCCTCACAATTCACAAAATAAGGCAAAAAAAAAGAGTCCCAAAGGACTCTTTATCTTAAATATAAAATCTCTTTAAAGCGTATTAACGTGCTTTGTTAATTTTGATTTTAAGTTGGATGCTTTATTCTTGTGGATAATATTTTTCTTAGCCAACTTATCAATCATTGATGAAACATAAACAAGTAAGCCTTGTGCCTCTTTTTTGTTTTCAGTTTCTCTAAGCTTTTGAATAGCTGTTCTTGTAGATTTATGTTGATACTTGTTTCTCAACATTTTCTCTTTATCAGACTTTATTCTTTTTATAGCGGATTTATGATTTGCCATAATATTTTTGTTTTTTTTTAGTAGCCCGTAGGGGAATCGAACCCCTGTTTCCAGGATGAAAACCTGGC
>CAJWIX010000119.1 GCA_913042175.1 uncultured Flavobacteriales bacterium | reverse complement strand
CAAAAATCTAGAATGAGAGCGGCATTACTTTCGGGAGCTGCAGGTAGAAACAACCTTTGGACAAACTCAAATCATACTGCTACAGGACTTAATCAAACCCCAACATTATGTGCAGTTGATATTCGTTCCAGTAGAGATGTGGTTTGTGGTGGTGATGATGTGGAGTTTTTCGATGAGTCGTACAATAATGTAAATAGTTGGAGCTGGGTTTTCCCAGGAGGTTCACCAAGTACATCAACTCAACAAAATCCGGTGGTTTCATATGCATCTGCTGGGACTTATGATGTACAGCTTCAAGTGTCTGATCAATTTGGAAATCAATTATCACAAACATTTCCAAATTATATCACGGTTATTGCTAACCCAGGTGTTTTAACTCCTTTTAATGAAGGTTTTGAAAGTGCTGTGCAAATTCCAAATTCTGATTGGAGTGTTTACAATCCAGAGGGTCCTGGATTTCATGTCATGAATTCAGCGAGTCATTCTGGCTCATATGCAGTTAAATTAGATAACTCTGCAGGTATCAATGGGTCTGTTGATGAGCTTATTAGTAATACTTTAAATCTTTCTAATTTGTCATCAGCATCACTATCTTTTAAATATGCATTTGCTAAAAGAAATTCTCAAAATTCTGATTACATGCAGATTTATGCAAGTAAAGACTGTGGGGAAACTTGGTTTTTAAGAAAAAACATACCCACTTCAACAATTGCCACATATCCTAATACAAATTCTTCTTACACGCCATCAGCAAATGATTGGAATACGGTTAATGTTAATGGTATTACAAACACTTATTTGGTAAGTGATTTTAGGTTTAAATTTAAATTTATAAGTGGAGGTGGAAATGATTTATTTATAGATGACATTAATTTATCAGGCCCTCTATCTATTTCTAATGAGTTATTACACGATTTTATTGTATATCCAAATCCAATTGTGGGGAATGCTATATTGAAGTTTAATATTTCATCCACAGTACAGCAAGCATCTATAAAGTTAATTGACCCATTGGGAAGAGTTGTTAAAGAAATGGAAGAAACTACTTACTTGCCTGGTGAATATTCCTTTGATTTTGATTGTTCTTCTTTAAAAAATGGATGGTATATGTTGGTTTTTGATTCTCCACAAAGAAAGATATCTACTAAACTCATTAAAAACTAAAAGTTGATGTTTAAAAAAATAGCGATTCCTTTTTTTTCCATTAGTCTAATATTTTCTTCTTGTAGTACAGATTTTGAGCTAAATGCACCTTATGAAACCATTCCTGTAGTTTATGGTCTTTTAGATCAGTCCAAAGACACGCAATTTGTTAAAATAAATAGGTCATTCCTTGGTTACGGTAACAATGTGGATTATGCTGCTATCAATGATTGTACTCATTTTGAAAATGTTGTGGCTGTTTTGGAAGAATACAATGAATTTGGAAATTTAATCGATCATGATACGCTCAAGGAGCTTATGGTAGGCAATTTACAACCTGGAATCTTTTATGAAGATTCTCAAAAAGTATATTACTTAGAGACTGATAATGATTCGCTAAAAGAAGAAAATACGTATCATTTAAAGGTTTCTGTTCCAGATAAGGGATTGAATTTTGATGCAGAAACAGATCTAATCAAAGGCACATGGTTGAATTTTAAATTTCAAACCATCTTGTATTTAGCTGGTAGTGGTTTTAAAGTTGCAGATGTTGATTTAGCCACTACGGAAGATGGTTATTTAGAACAAACATTAAGATGGACAACGGCTGAAAGAGGAAAGCGCTATGAATTGATGTTGAGATTACATTACACCGAGGTATATAATGATTTGTCTGAACAAGAAAAATATCTAGAATGGAATTTAGGTCGCCAAATTAGTGTTTCTTCATCCGGAGGAGAGGAAATGTTTAAAGATGTATCAGGCGGTTCTTTCTTCAATTTTGTTGAAACTCAATTGCAGAATTATGAAAACGAAGATCAAGTAATGAAAAGGGTGTTGGGCATGGACGCTATAGAAATTATTTTAACTGCTGGAAATGAAGATTTAAATACCTATATGCAGGTCAATGAGCCAGTAACTGGTATTGTTACGGAACGACCCATATTCACTAATGTAAACAACGGTATTGGAATTTTTGCTAGTAAATATAGTACAAAGGTTAGTACTTTTCTTTCTGATGGTTCTATGTTAGAGATTTGTGCAGGACAAAAGACAAGTGGATTTAAGTTTTGTTGTGACTCTGCTAATATTTTGCCGCAAAATTCGGCTACACAGGCCGTGGCTATTTCACTTTTAACTGGTGGGGTTAATGTAGGGTGTGATTAATCTCCACAATTACATGAATTAGAAAAATAGATTTTTGTATTTGGTAGTAGAGAGATTATTCTTTCTATTTCCTTTTCAGAAAATTGTATTACCCTTAGGTCTAATTCTTTCAAGTTTGTTAGTTCGCTAATTTCATTGGGGATTTCTGATAATTCATTCGACCATAAATCGAGTTTTTTTAAAGATTTAATTCGCTTTATTTCTGAAGGAATTGCCACAATTTCATTTCGGCTGAGAATAATTTCTTCAATAGATTTAAGTGTGGTAAGCGCTAATGGAAAAGAAGTAAAATTATTTTTTGAAAGATTAATAACTTCTACATTTTTCAGATTGGAAATTTGAGGTGGGAGATCTGTCAATCTGTTTTTACTCAGATTTATCTTTTCAAGGTGGCGAAGTTTTAGAATTTCTAATGGGAATGTAGTTAATTTTTTTCTCGAAAGATCTAGATGGTAAACATGGTCTTTGTTATTCAGGGCATTTTCAAGGTTTTTATAAATGACATCCCTTTGTGCTTGAAGGTTAAATGCTAAAAAGGAAAGCAGATAAAAGGATAAAAACTTAGTCAATTTTATGAAGAATTTGATGTGCGCTTTTGCAATCTATTGCAATTTGATTTTTTAAAGTAGACATGTTTTCAAATTTTTGTTCTTCTCTTATTTTTTGGATAACAGTTACTTTTAATTCTTCTCCATAAATATCTTTATTAAAATTAAAAATATGTATTTCTATACTTAAATTATTATTGTTTCCTAGAGTTGGCCTTTTGCCAATATTCATCACTCCTTTTGCTACTCCATTAAGCAACTTACATTTAACAGCATAAACTCCGTTGTTAGGAATAATTTTATTCTCATTCTCAATGTGTAAGTTAGCGGTTGGGTAGTTTAGTTTTTGTCCAATTCCTTGACCTTTAATTACCATTCCGGTGAATTCAAAATGGTAACCACAAAAATCAGGCACTAAATGCACGTCACCATTATTGATGGCGTTTCTAATTTTAGTTGAGCTAACTTTAATCTCATCAATTTCGTGTGCACTTATTTCCTCTAATTTGTAGTTGTATTTTCCTTTAAGTTTTTCTAAAAGTGTAATATTTCCTTTTCTGTCATTGCCAAAGTGATGGTCATAGCCAATTACAAGGGTGTGAGTATTGAGTTTTTTCACAAGTAATTCTTCAATATATTTTTGAGCACTGAATTTGGAAAAAGTTTCTGTAAATGGATAAATTACAAGATGATCAAGTCCATTTGCTTTTAAAACTTCAATCTTTTCATTTAAAGTGTGAATCAGTTTTATGTTGTTGTCGTTAAATAAGACTTTTCTGGGATGTGGATGAAAAGTGAGTAGTACAGTTTCCCCATTTACCGATTTTGCAATTTTTTTGAGACGGCTAATTATTTTTTGATGCCCCAAATGAACGCCATCAAATGTTCCAACTGTTACAACTGGGTTTTTAATATTGAAATAAGATGAAAAATCTCTGTGTACTTTCACAAAAAAAATTTAGCGAATTTAACCTATTTTTTCGATTAAAAATAGCAGTATAATTCGCCTCACAATCAACAACTTGTTATTTTATTAACATATCTGCATAAGTAATGTAAATTATATTAGTTTTGCAGCGTAAAAATTAAAACCAATTTATATGTCTCAAATTAAAGGAAAGATTTCACAAGTTATTGGACCAGTTGTTGATGTTAGTTTTGAAAATGCAGAAAAACTACCAAACTTAATGGACGCCATTGAAATTACTAAAGAGGATGGTACTAGAATTGTATTAGAATGCCAAAAACACATTGGAGAAGACAGCGTTAGAACTGTTGCCATGGACTCTACCGATGGTTTAACAAGAGGAATGGATGCTATAGCTATTGGATCGCCAATTAGTATGCCAACCGGAGATGAAGTTAAAGGAAGGCTATTCAATGTTGTTGGTGAAGCAATTGATGGAATTGGTAATTGTGATACCGATCAAAAATTACCTATCCACAGAGAAGCGCCAAAATTTGAAGACCTTTCAACTGCTACAGAGGTTCTATTTACTGGAATTAAAGTAATTGATTTAATTGAGCCTTATGCAAAAGGTGGTAAAATTGGTTTATTTGGTGGTGCAGGTGTTGGTAAAACGGTTTTAATTCAAGAATTAATTAACAATATTGCAAAAGGTCACGATGGTCTTTCTGTATTTGCTGGTGTTGGTGAAAGATCTAGAGAAGGAAATGACTTATTGAGAGAGATGTTAGAGTCTGGTATTGTGAAGTATGGAGATGAGTTTATGGAAGAGATGGAAAAAGGAAATTGGCCTTTAGATAAAATTGATAAAGAAGCATTAAAAGATTCTCAAGCAGCGTTTGTTTTTGGACAAATGAATGAGCCTCCAGGTGCAAGAGCAAGAGTTGCTCTTTCTGGTTTGACTTTAGCTGAAAACTTTAGAGATGGTGATGGAGAAGGAAAAGGTAAAGATATTCTTTTCTTTATTGACAATATTTTTAGATTTACCCAGGCAGGTTCTGAGGTTTCTGCTCTATTAGGTAGAATGCCTTCTGCAGTTGGTTATCAGCCTACGTTGGCTACAGAAATGGGAGCAATGCAGGAGAGAATTACATCAACTAAAAAAGGTTCTATTACATCTGTTCAGGCGGTGTATGTTCCTGCAGATGATTTAACAGATCCTGCACC
>CAJWIX010000118.1 GCA_913042175.1 uncultured Flavobacteriales bacterium | reverse complement strand
AATAAACTGCGGGATGTCCTAAACCATCTTCACCACCATCGCAAGAGATAGTTTCTGTATCCGAGCTAACTACTTTAATATCTTCTTCCACTTAATCCGCTATAAAAAATAAATTAAGAATAGTCCAGTTTTTTAGTCATTTTTTAAGTTATCTCAAAATACAATATAGTAACTCCCAAGACTATAATTATGGAAGGAATAATTCTACCCACCGCTTCTTTTTCTTTTAATATAAAAAGACTTATGACAGCGGCTAAAACTATGCTCATTTCTCTAATACTTGAAACATATGCAACCTTAATAAATTGAAATGACCATACGACTAATCCATAACTTATGATTGCGCATATTCCTGCAACAACACCATCCAAAACTCGATAGCTTTTAGTTAGACGAATTCCATTTTTAGATATAATGCCATAGATAAGCATTGGAACTCCATTTAGTAATAACATCCAGAAAATAAATGTGAATGCATTTGCACTTAAATTTACTGCAATACCATCTAGAATTGTGTAACCAGCAATTAAAATAGAAGTAGTGATTGCTATGAAAAAGGCTTTTGAATTAAATTTTTGAGCTGACGAAAAAGCAATTATAAATAATCCAATAGAGGTTATCGAGATTCCTACAATACCAAGAGCGGTGATATTTTCTTTAATAATAAATAAACTAACAATTGCAATTATCAGGCAAGAGCCCCCTCTCGCTATTGGATAAACAAATGATAAATCACCAAACTTATAAGATACAATAACGCTATAGCGATAAAAACCATGAATGATTGTTGTTGCCGCGATGAATATCCATAAAGTTGTAGATGGAAAAGGTACAGTGAAAATTAATGGTAAAAAAACAATAATCTCAACCACAGATGTAATTGCCATCATTGCCAGCCCGTTATTACTTTTTTTTACAATGGCACTCCACGTAGCGTGACATAAAGCTGCAAACAAGACTAACAAAAAAACTAATGCCGAAGACAAAACTAGTTGGTTTTATATCTAAATCGATATAGATACCATCGATAAGGCTACAATTTTTAAAGATATATGACAGCAGCTATAGAAGTTAATGATAGGATTTATCCTGGAATTCTTAAATCAACAGCAATTGTAATATGTTTAGACGGAAGTCAAAAAGAATATTTTGAAGAGGCATCAAAGCTTAAATTAACACCAAACATTGACTCTTTTAAAAAAAATGGAGAAGACCTGTTAGTTAATAGTGCTATACCTAGTTTTACTAACCCAAATAATATATCGATAGTCACTGGAAGACCAAGTTCGATTCATGGCATTTGTGGAAATTTTTTTTACACCCCATCTACAGGTGAAGAAGTGATGATGAATGATCCTAAATTTTTAAGAGCCCCAACAATTTTTCAAAAATATTATGAGTCTGGAGCTAAGATAGCAATTGTCACTGCTAAAGATAAACTTCGTAAGTTACTTTCCCACGGACTTGCATTTAATGATGCAAGGGCAATATGTTTTTCTTCAGAAAAATCTGATCAAGTGTCATTAAATGAAAATGGTATTGAGGAAGTTAATCAATGGCTAGGAATGGAAGTGCCAGAAGTATATTCACAAGGACTCTCTGAGTTTGTAATGGCTGCGGGAGTAAAACTACTTCATGAATTTAAACCTGATATAATGTATTTATCTACAACAGATTTTATTCAACACAAATATGCACCAGGTGAAGAAGTGGCCAACACTTTTTATGCTATGTTTGATAAGTATATTGGTGAATTAAATACTAATAATAATTCAATAATAATAACAGCAGATCACGGCATGCAACCCAAATCAAAATCTGATGGAACACCAAATGCCATTTACTTACAGGACATTCTCGATGCGAAACTTGGAAAAAACGAATCAAAGGTTATTTTACCTATTACAGATCCATATGTCGTACATCATGGAGCTCTAGGTTCTTTTGCAACAATATATTTGTCTGATAAATCGATGATAAATCATGCAATTTCAGAAATAAAAAAATTTGATGACATTGAAATTGTATTAACAAATGATGTTGCATGTGAAAAATATCATTTACCTCAGGATAGAATGGGAGATATAATATGTATGAGCTCTAAATACATGACAATAGGCTCATCAGAAACAGCTCATGATTTTACAAACCTAAAAGAACCTCTCCGTTCGCATGGTGGTTTACATGAAAGAGAGGTACCATTTATTTCTAATAAAAAAATTACATCACTAGAAAGTACTGATAAGTTAAATAATTATGATGCTTTCTATTATGCATTAGAAGGAGCAACTTCATGAATAAAACTATTATTCATCAACCTATGAGAATAGCAGGAAAAAAAATTGAAACTGAAAAAACTATCAATGTCCATTATCCATACACGAATGAAGTAATAGGGACAGTCCCAGCTGGGAACGCACAGCATGCAAAAGATGCTATAAACATTGCAGCTAACTATAAACCAAACTTAACACGTTATGAACGACAACAAATTCTTCAAAAAACTGCAGAAGAATTAGTGCGTAGGAAAGAAGAAATATCAGATATTATTACACTTGAGCTTGGCATATCAAAACAAGACTCCTTGTACGAGGTTGGAAGAGCGTTTGATGTTTTTTCCTTAACTGCTCAATTATGTATTTTAGATGATGGGGAAATATTTTCTTGTGATTTAACACCTCATGGTAAGGCTAGAAAAATTTTTACAATAAGAGAGCCACTAAATGTAATTTCTGCCATTACACCTTTTAACCATCCTTTAAATATGGTTGCTCATAAAATTGCTCCATCAATAGCGACAAATAACTGTACGGTTTGCAAACAAACAGAATTAACACCTATGACAGTAATGATTCTTGCAGATATTTTATATGAAGCAGGCCTGCCTCCAGAAATGTTTTCTGTAGTCACTGGATGGCCTCAAGACATTGGATTAGAAATGATTCAAAATCCAAATATTGATTTAATTACATTTACTGGCAGCGTAGGTGTTGGAAAGTATATTGCTGAGCAAGCAGGTTACAAAAGAACTGTTCTTGAATTAGGAGGAAATGATCCCTTAATTGTTTTAGATGATCTTGATGATGATGATTTAAAAAAAGCAGCGGACTTAGCTGTCACTGGTGCAACAAAAAACTCAGGACAACGTTGTACTGCAGTAAAAAGGATTTTGTGTCAGAACAAAGTTGCTGACAAATTTGTTGAAATGGCTTTAGAAAGAGCTAAAAAAATTAAGTTTGGTGATCCAATGAACTTGGAGACAGACCTCGGTACAGTAGTAAATGCTGAAGCTGCTGAACTATTTGATAAGAGAGTATCAAAAGCAGAAGAAGATGGCGCAAAAATTTTATATCATCCTGGAAGAAATGGTGCTTTGTTACCTCCAATAGTGGTAGATAACGTTGATCCCAAAAGTGAATTAGTTTTAGAAGAAACATTTGGCCCAGTTATCCCAATAATTCGTGTTCCAAATGATGATGATGAAGTAATGAAAATATCTAACTCAACAGCATTTGGATTATCATCTGGTGTATGTACTAATAACTTCATGAGAGCAAAAAAATATATTCAAGGTTTAAATGTTGGCACTGTAAATATTTGGGAGGTTCCAGGTTACAGAATTGAAATGTCTCCTTTTGGTGGAATTAAAGATTCTGGCTTGGGATACAAAGAGGGAGTTATTGAAGCTATGAAAAGTTTCACAAATGTTAAAACCTTTTCACTACCTTGGTAAAATCTAGTTTTAAAAACTTTCTAATTATGTGTAAAAGTAATAATATTTACTTCTAATGAAAAAAAATTTTAGATTTTATGACAATAGACAGAAATATTTATTGTTTGTAACCACTACAAATGAAAAGAATCAGATAGCTGATGCAATTAGACCATATGTAAATAAAATAAAACCTCAAAAACCAGGTATAAAAATTTTTGATGCTGGTATGGGTGATGGATCACTGCTTATGAATGTTATGCGTCAATGTCATGTATCAAATCCAACTATTCCTCTCTTAGTTTCTACAAAAGAAATCAGTATTGAGGATGTTCGCCTTGGTTTAGAAAAATTACCTGATAGATTTATTGAGCATAAAAATACCGTTTTTGTTATTTCAAACTTACACTACGCAGAGGCTGCCAATCTTAAATCTAATAATTTACAAAAACAAAAAAAAATTAATTGGCATGTAGTTAAATTAAAAGGAGATACTTCTATTGAATTTTCTCAACAATTAAGAAAACAGAATGAATTTTTAGAAAAAAAATGGAATATAGAAATTAATAAAAAAACTGGGAATCCTACATATAAAGAACCATCTGTTATGGTTATCTATAGAGAGGATCAAGAGTTTAATGTTAATGAACTTATTCCAACCAAAAATAATTCAGAGAATAAGTTTGATTTAATTATTGCATCTCAACCTTATCGCTCAAGAATAACAGCAGAAAAAAAAGTAAGATATGTTATTGAGCCGATGATCAAAGCACTAAAATCGAAGGGCAAATTACTTACAATTCATGCATCAGGAAAGGATCCTGCAAATGATATCATTAAAAAAATTTGGCCGAAAGAAGACCCTTTTCCTTCTTTAGGAAATAGCATTATTGCTTATTTAAAGAAAAATTTAGATAAACAAATTTTACAAAAACTTTCATTTAAAGATAAAAAAAATATCAAATGTAAATTAAGAGCACTACCAAATGAAATAAGTGGAAGTATTGCTACTTCATTAATATTTTCAGCATGGAATGCTGCCATTTATGTCAATCAAATGGATGATGACAAAGTAATGAAGGCTGAAAAGAAAAGTAATTATGAAAAAGTAGTTAAAAATATTGTTGCAAAAAATAAAGGCCTTTATTTTAATAACGAAATATTTGTAATCGAAAAAAAATAACTTTTATTCAAACCAATTAACTTCAGTTTTTAAAAAATCTTCTGTATGAATAATTAAAGCGTCTGATCGTATTATTGCAACATTATAATTTGTATCTGTATTAGCCGTTCCTAAACGATATTCAT
>CAJWIX010000117.1 GCA_913042175.1 uncultured Flavobacteriales bacterium | reverse complement strand
AAATATTATGAACCCGAGTAAAATCTTTTAATTACTCTACTCCGTGCATCAGTTTAGTCAGTGGTTTGCTTATGAAGCATAAAAGTAATCCTATACAGATCGTAATTAATCCCATAACCATGTATACGTTTGAATAAATATCCCAATACATATGAGAAGCTATACTGCTGTATTTAGTGTCAAAATCTTGCATAGCCTTTTGTGAGTTTGCAAATAAGTAATCATCACTTTCGCTGTCAAATTTATTGTCACCTCTATTTTTTCTATCTATAATACTTATAACTTTTCCATGCATAGCATTCAAACCATCTCCAATTCCAACAACACCACTACTAAATGAAGATTCAACTTTTTCATATTGTTCACCTCCATTCATTTTGTCTGTAGCATTTATCACTTTTTGAATCGAGCCATTGAGGCTAGCCAAAGCTTTGGCATAATTTTCGGTGAGCTGACTCCATAAAACTTCTTTTCCTGGATATTTGGTTGTATCCTTCAGCATGGGATAAATATCATTGTTTATAGCTTTAAAAGTAGGATAAACATCCTCAGTAAAATTATTCAACTCAACAGGTAAGTTTTTAATTGCTGAATCTGTCGATGCGAAATTTTTGGCATTTTTAAATGCTGATGCTGTGATTGTAAGGCTATCACATTTATTTAGTATATCATCAGATGTTGAGGCGATAAGCGTGATATATTCTTCTCTATTCAATTCTTTATCAGCTGAACTTCCACCTCCATGACCTTCAGATCCTGTTGCCATCGCAATAACGGCAGCAGCATAGTTAGCGAATGCAAAAGAAAGAAACCATCCACCCATTGCAGTACCAGTCATTTTTTTTGGTGCCAATTTAGTTACCATTGATAGTCCAATTGGAGATAGAAATAACTCCCCAGTAGTGTGTAATAGGTATAAAATAGCTAATGTCCATAGTGGTACTAAATAAGCTTCATTTAGAAACATACCACCCACGAGTACAATTAAATAACCGAGACCTAATTGGATAATTCCCAATCCAAACTTTAATGAAATACTTGGGTTAATTTTTCTTTTTTGAAGTTTTATCCACATTATAGAAAAAATAGAACCAAAAAGGATGATGTATAAAGGGTTAAAAAATTGAGTTGTAGCATCACTCATTTCCCATCCTCCAATTATTCTATCAACATTTCTTCTAGCAAATAAGGTGAGAGAGGTTCCAGCTTGTTCAAAACAAGCCCAAAAAGCAATATTAAAAACAAATATTATAATCATAGCAATCATTCGATGTAACCAAATTTTTACTCCTGGCACTGCTTCATCTCCAGATTTATCTTCTTTATATGCAGCCATCAATAAGTTGATTATTACATATATACCAACACCGGTTAAAAGAAATGGCATCACTTGATTAAACTGAATTAACATATAAATAAGAGGGATTATTGCAATTGATAGTATGTATATCAACCCCTTTTGACTTATTGGTCCTAAAACTTTACTTTTTAATTTTTCTGGATTTGGTGCAGCTGCTGCATGCTCATATAGTTTTTTTCCAAAAACAAATATTAGTGTACCTAAAATCATTCCAATACCAGCAAGTGCAAAACCATACTCATAACCAACTTTTCTTCCAACTTCAACACATACAGTAGTTGCAAGTAAAGCACCTACATTAATACCTATGTAAAATATTGTAAATCCACTATCTCTACGGGGATCGCCATCTTTGTATAGTTTTCCAACAATACTTGAAATATTAGCTTTGAAGTAACCATTTCCTACTATAATCCCAGCCATTCCTAAGTATAACCAAAAATTAGTCTGACCCAGTAACATAAACTCACCTATAGCCATGAGAATACCACCTAAAATCACAGCATTTTTATAGCCTAAAAATTTGTCAGCAATTTTTCCTCCTAGCACAGGAGCCATGTAGACAAGAGCTGTGTAGGTCCCATAAATAGCGAAGGCTTCACTATCTCCTTTTAGAAATACATCTATAAGAAATACAGTTAATAGTCCTCTCATTCCATAGTAACAGAATCTTTCCCACATTTCTGCAAAAAACAGCACAAATAGTGCCCTTGGATGACCTAAAATAGTTTTGTTATTAAATGATGCTTCGCTGCTCATAATTAAAATTTTATAAGTATTAACCTTCGGGCGAAAATAAAACAATTTTTCTAAAATCAATTAGTAGGAAGATTATGATGTGTAATTAAAATTATTTTAGTGAAATATTATTTTTGTCATGCAAACATTAATTAATCATGTTTAGAATATTCATCACTTTTACATTACTTATAAATTTAGGTTTATCATTAATTTTTAATATTTCGGCTATGAAAAGTTCATTGCTAACCAATGATTTAGATTGTCACACGTTGTCAAATTACCATGAAGTACAAGTTACTCATGCTCATTTAGATTTAGCTGTAGATTTTTCTAACAGGACACTTTCAGGATCTGTAACACTTTCATTTAGTAGAATAAGTGAAGCTAATCAACTAATTCTCGACACAAAATATTTAGAGGTGAAAGAAGTTTTAGATCAATTTGGTAATAATTTAAAATTTAAATTTTTGGAGAAAGATGAATTATTAGGTGTTCCTCTTTCTATTCAACTCAATGATTCTACACAAAGTGTGAAAATTTTTTACGCCACAACTGATAAATCTGAAGCCTTAGATTGGTTATCTGCTGAACAAACTGCTGGAAAAGAATTTCCATTTATGTATACACAAGGTCAATCTATTTTCACAAGAACTTGGATACCAATACAAGATACTCCTGGAATAAGAGTGACATATGATGCTGATATAACAGTTCCTGATGGTATGCTACCAGTTATGAGTGCTTCAAATCCTCAAGAATACAACAGTTCTAATACATATCATTTTGAAATGAAGCAATCTATTTCTCCGTATTTAATTGCCTTAGCTGTAGGGAATTTAGCTTTTAAAGCTATTGATGATAGAACTGGTGTTTACGCTGAGCCTTCTATGTTATCATCTTGTGCTGATGAGCTAATTGATATGGGAAAAATGGTAGATGCTGCAGAAGAATTGTATGGAGGATATGATTGGGGGAGATTTGATGTTATTGTGCTACCTCCAAGTTTTCCTTTCGGAGGTATGGAGAATCCAAGATTAACATTTGCAACACCAACTATAATTGCAGGTGATAGAAGTTTAGTGTCACTTATAGCTCATGAATTAGCTCATTCTTGGAGCGGAAATTTAGTTACCAATGCAAACTGGAATGACTTCTGGCTTAACGAGGGATTTACGGTGTATTTTGAAAGAAGAATTATGGAAGCCCTTTATGGTAAAGATTACACCGATATGCTTGCCTTATTAGGTTTTCAAGATTTACAAGCTGATTTATCAAGCTTAGCACCTGAAATGCAAAAGCTAAAACTGATGTTGAAAGGTAAACATCCTGATGATGCTATGTCAGACATTGCTTATGAAAAGGGCTATTTTTTCTTGAGAATGCTAGAGGAGAACTTAGGAAGAGAAAATATGGATTCATTTTTAAAGAATTATTTCAATGATCATAAGTTTCAGACCATTACAACAGAAAAATTCCTAGTTTACCTTGAAAAGAATCTTCTTGATGGAAAAAGAGAAGAGCTTTTGATTGATGATTGGATTTTTGGTGCTGGATTGCCCAGTAATTGTCCCAAAGTAATTTCGAATCGATTTTTACAAGCTGAAAATGCAGTATCGTTATTTTTGAAAAAGGGACCAAAAAAAATTGCTGATTTAACATCAACTTGGTCTACACATGAATGGCTTCATTTTATTAAACATTTACCGGAGAATATTAGCACAAAACAACTCGAAAAATTGGATGATGAATTCCAACTTTCATCAAATGGAAATGCTGAAATTTTATGTGTTTGGTTTTTACAAAGCATAAAAGCTGATTACCAACCAGCATTTGAACCCATGAAACAATTTCTGATTAAAATTGGAAGAAGAAAGTTCTTACAACCTATTTATGAAGAGTTAGCTAAAAACCCTGAGCATAAAATATGGGCGAAAGGGGTGTATAAAAAGGCAAGAAGTAATTATCACTATGTTTCTTTTAATACTATAGATGGTATACTAAATTAGTATTGCTTCATTTTACGGTCCATTTCTCGCTTTGCATCTTTTGACTTTAGATCTTCTCTTTTGTCATGTGTCTTTTTCCCTTTGGCTAATGCAATGTTGATTTTACACCACCCATTTTTGCTAATGAATAATTTGGTGGGTACTATGGTTAAACCTTTGTTTTTTAATTTTTTTTGAACTTTTAATAGCTCTGTTTTATTTAAAAGTAGTTTTCTGTCCCTTTTATCTTCATGGTTATAGTGAGTTCCATTTTCATATGGCCCTATATACATGTTGCGAATGAAAAGTTCATTTTTGATCATTACACCATAAGCTTCAGCTATACTAGCTTTATTATTCCTAATGGATTTTATTTCTGTACCCATAAGTTGAATGCCTGCGGTATAAACCTCAATAAATTCATATTCGAATTTTGCCTTTTTATTTTTTATGTCAATTGAAGAACTCACCTTGCAAAACTAATTAATCCCTTAAAAATCACATGTATTGTAGTATAAACAATTTGATTTAGTTGTTATTTTTTGCTTAATTTTATTGTATGAAAAAATTGTTTTTTGCCTTATTATTTTTGTTTTCACTTGGCTTAAATGCTCAGAAAGAAGTTGTCTTAAGAATTAATCATTCCTTAAATGGAAATGCTTTTAACTACAATCAAAATTTTGATATTGATGGAACAGTAAGTTATTTTACAAGACTACAATATTATCTTTCTGGCATTCAAATTCATCACGATGGAGGTCAAATCACTCCACTTAGTAATGTTTATGTTTTAGCCAGTGGACATATAAAAAACTACTCTTTAGGTAATTATTCCTTTAATCAGATTGAGTCTGTAAGTTTTGATGTTGGAGTCGACCAAACTGCAAATAGTGGTAATACTGTAAATTATCCCTCACAACATCCTTTAGGTCCACAAAGTCCTCCAATGG
>CAJWIX010000116.1 GCA_913042175.1 uncultured Flavobacteriales bacterium | reverse complement strand
GCAGCCCCATCCAACTATTTGCATGCCCACCCGAAAATGATAATTGTGATGGCGCAATAACAATTGATGCAAATGATGGAGACGCTTGTGATGCATTCGGCTCCGGAACTTTAGTTGCTGCAACCCCGTCTCCAGAATTAACCACTTGTGCTGGAAGTTATGATGATGATGTGTGGTTTGAATTTACTGCAGTTTCTGAAAATCATGCTATCAGTCTGTATAATGTAATTGGTGATACACAAGACCTCTATCATGTAGTTTATGAAGGAGATGATTGCAGTAATTTAACTGAACTTTATTGTAGTGATGACAACAACAGTACTGTGAATGGTTTAACAGTTGGTAATAATTATCTGGTTCGAGTGTATTCATTCGGATCTGCGGAACTTACTAATTCAACTTTTGATATTTGTGTGTTTACAGTTCCTCCTCCGATCTTAACTGATGCTACACTTTACACAGTAGATGAAATTGTAACAGATATTCTTATTGATTCCGAATGTGATCAAGCATTTAATGTGACCTACTCAACTGGGACTAATTTTGGTAGTACAAATGGTATTGGATATTTTGAAGCAAATGGCTCTTCTTGGCCATTTGAAAATGGATTAATTATGACCTCCGGAGAGATAGCAAATGCAGTGGGACCAGAAAGTGGTACCATTAGCGATGGTGGATTTGATTGGCCTGGAGATACAGATTTAGAGAATTATATAGATGCTTTAAATCCAGGAGATAGTAACAATGCATCTGTTGTAGAGTTTAACTTTGTCCCACTTTCAACAAGTATCAGCTTTGATTACATATTTGCAGCTGAGGAGTACGGAACATTTCAATGTGGATACTCTGACGCTTTTGCGTTTTTGCTAACAGATTCCTCTGGAAATACAACCAATCTAGCAATTGTTCCTGGAACAAATGATCCAGTTTCGGTTTTCACAGTTCGTGATAATCAATATAATGATGGATGTGATTCTGTAAATGAAGAATGGTTTGGCAACTTCTATGGTGCAGGCGGCTTACCTCCACTAATCAGTCCAACTAATTTTATTGGTCATACAGAAGTTTTAACTGCACAAGCTGATGTTATACCCAATGAACTATATACAATCAAACTTGTAATAGCAGATGCTTTAGACTCCGCTTTTGATTCTGCAGTATTTATAGATGGAGGCAGCTTTAATTTAGGTCAATTGGATCTTGGAGAAGATATATTAGTTTCCTCTGGAAATGCCTTGTGTGCTGGCCAAGAAATTACTCTAGATGCTAGTCCACTTCCAAACAACTCTACTATTGAATGGTTCATGGATGGATCTCTCATTGACGGCCAAAACGAGGCTACACTTGTTGTAAACCAAACAGCATTTTATAGTGCTACAATTACGGTGGACAATACAAATTGCACCTACTCTGATGATATTTTAGTAGAATTTTTTGAAGTTCCAAATATTGTTCCTGTAACCAATGACATTATTAAATGTGCTAACGAGGGCTTTACACTTGAAGTAGAT
Organism: uncultured Flavobacteriales bacterium; assembly: GCA_913042175.1. Classification (GTDB taxonomy): domain Bacteria; phylum Bacteroidota; class Bacteroidia; order Flavobacteriales_D; family Parvicellaceae. Next base: position 3,699 of record CAJWIX010000116.1, on the reverse strand, counting down.
GTACTTAATAGTGATTTACTCAATCCCCTTACCTACATTTGGACTTTGGATGGAGTAGATATTCAAACCGGGCCTGAAAATACTTATTTCCTTAGTGATAGTGCTGAAGAATTTGGTGAATTTACGGTAACAGTATTTGATGATGTAACCTACTGTTGGAACAGTACAACCATTAATGTTGATTTTTATGTAAATAGTTACTGTGTTGACTTACCGCAAGGACTATCACCAAATGATGATGGACTAAATGATTGTATGATTCTTGACCATTTGGAAGCAGAGGAAGATATTGATAAAGTTGAAGTATTTAACAGATACGGTACTAAAATTTATGAGCTGAATGAATACGTTGATCAGTGGTGCGGTTTTGATAATGAGGGTAATATAGTACCCGTTGGAACTTACTTCTATATAATTTATTTCAATTCTGATAAAGAACCATTAACAAGCTGGATTTACGTTAATTATTAATTATGAAACTATGAAAAAAACCATTTTTATTTTACTTCTTTGTTTGCTTTCAAAACAAAGTTTTGGGCAACAAGATCCTCAATATACACAATACATGTATAATATGAATATCATAAACCCAGCATATGCAGGATCTTCTGATGCAACCAGCATTGGTATTTTATACAGAGACCAGTGGGAAGGAATTGAAGGAGCACCAAAAACTGCAACTATGAATGTACATTTACCTGTTGGTAAAAATATCGGTTTAGGAGTTTCCGCAATTTCTGATGAAATTGGACCTGTTAGCGAAACTAATTTATACCTTGATTTCTCATACACTTTGAAATTAGCTAATAGTAATAGGCTAGCACTTGGCTTAAAGGCTGGAGCAACTTTCCACGATATTGGTCTTATTGGCCTGGACTTAATTGATCCTAATGATCCATTTTTTGCAAATGATATCAACGAAAATACTCCAAATTTAGGCGCAGGAATTTACTTTTACAAGCCAAATAAATATTATGCCTCATTTTCAGTTCCGAACATTTTAGAATCAATTCATTTAGATAGTAATGAATATAATATTGGATCAGAAACTAGGCATATGTTTGCAGCTGCTGGATATGTCTTTGACATTAATAATGACTTTAAACTAAAACCTCATGCTTTTGTAAAATACGCTTTAGATACCCCAATCAGCGTTGATATTAATGCAAATTTATTTATGTATGATTTAGTAGAATTTGGAATTGGTTACAGAACAGATGATTCAGTAACAGCAATGATAAACTTTTTAATTTCTGATTTTGTCAGGATTGGTTATGCCTATGACAGCATTCAGTCCGAGCTGAATTTTATTACAAAAGCATCACATGAAATTTTTATAAATTTTGATATTAACCTAAGAGCTAAAGTTTCAAGATCTCCTAGATATTTTTAATCTAATAAAAACTTAATATGAAAAAAAACTTAATAATAATCGTACTTGCATTAATAAGCTTTGGATTTGTTAATGCACAAGATAGTTCCACAAAAAGAGCAGATAAACTATTTGATCGTTTTGAATTTGTAAAAGCTGCAGAAAAATATTTAGAACTAATTGAAGATGATAATGAAACGGATTATATCATTAAAAGGCTAGCAGATTCATACTATAATATATACGATTCAAAAGAAGCTGAAAAGTGGTATGCTAAAATTATAAAAAATAAAGATCCAGAGGTGATCTACAGATACTCACAAATGCTAAAAGCTAATGGTAAATATAAAGAATCCAATAAATGGATGTCTTCTTTTTCTGAAATGCGGCCATATGATTCAAGGGCAATTGCATTTAAAAATACCCCTAACTACATTGATAAAATTATTGGAAGAGGGAAAAAATTTAATATTCAAAATATTGATATTAATAGTGAATATTCTGACTTTGGGTCAATCATAAAAGACAAGAAAATTTACTTTACTTCATCAAGAAATACCGATAGAAAATCTTATGGCTGGAATGACGAACCATTTCTTGACATATACTCCTCAACCATTAATGAAAAAGGTTCTTTTCTTGAACCAAATCTATTAGAAGACTTAAACAGTAAATTTCATGAAGGAATTTTATCCTTTTCTGCCGATGGTAATACTATTTATTTTACTAGAGAAAGTTTTTACGAGAAAGAGTTTGAGAAAAGTGAAGAGAATAAAAATAAATATGGACAGTCCTACATCTACAAGGCAACTAAATTGAAAGATAAGTTTAATATAATTGAGTCTTTAGACATTAATGATCCAAGCTTTTCTAATAAAAATCCAATGGTTAGCCCAGACGGTAAACATTTATATTTTTCATCAAACAGACCTGGTGGTTTTGGTATGTATGACATTTACAAAGCTAATATCAATGATGATGGAACCCTATCTGACGTGGAAAACTTAGGACAAAATGTTAATTCCGAAGGGCAAGAAGGTTTCCCATTTTTTAGTAATGACAATGTGCTTTACTTTTCATCTGATGGACACCTTGGAATTGGTGGATTAGATGTATTTTATTCAAGGTATATTGACGGCAAATGGTCTAATGTTAGGAATGTTGGGATTCCCGTCAATAGCGGTGCTGATGACTTCGCATTCATTATTGACGAAGACAATGAAAATGGATTTGTTTCCTCAAACAGGCCTGGAGGAGTTGGCAAAGATGATATCTATGCCTTGAAAAAAATTAAACCAATATGCGATATTTTATTGGAGTCTACTATTGTTGATTCAAAAACAAATAATCCAATTGAAACAGCTTTAACCTCAATAAGTGATGGGACTGGAGTTATTGAGAATACAAAAGAATCAGATCCTGATGGATTGGTAGCATACATTTTAGAGTGTGGTGATGAGTTTAATCTAGTTGCTAGTAAAGAAGGTTATGAAACTAAGTCGGTTTCAGTTAAATTAACCGAAAATGACCCTCCAATGCTAACTATTATGCTAGATCCAATTGAGGAATTGATTGTAGAAACAAAAGTTGAACTAAACAACATCTATTTTGATTTTGACAAATTTAACATTACAAGTAAAGCTGCATTTGAGCTTGATAAGCTAGTGGCTGTAATGAATAAGTATCCTGATATAAATATAATCGTTGAATCCCATACTGATTCTAGAGGAAGTTCCTCTTACAATAGAGCGCTTTCTGAAAGAAGGGCAAAAGCTACAGTTCAATATGTTATTTCCAAAGGAATTGCAGAAGACAGACTAAAAGCAGTGGGTAAAGGAGAGGAACAATCATTATTTGACTGTTCAAGTGGGTGTAACGAAGAGCAACACTCTCAAAATAGAAGATCTGAATTTATAATCGAATAATTAAAAATTAAATTCTATTTCTTGTTTTAAGTCGGGATGTAGACTCTTGGCTACAGGACAATTTAATGCTACATCTTTTAAGCTTTTTTTTTCCACTTCAGAAAGCTGGTTATCTCCAAAGATAATTTCAATTTTTAGCTTTGAAATCTTTCTAGGTGTAGAGGACATAACCTTATTCGTCCTTGAATAAACATTTGGCATTAAAATACCATTTTTCTCGGCATAAATTCCCATTACCGTTATCATGCATGTACCTAATGCAGTTGCAACTAAATCTGTTGGAGAAAAAGACTCACCCTTACCATTATTATCAACTGGGGCATCAGTTATAATTTCAGTACTAGAGACTAAATGTGTTGATGAAACTCTTAACTCACCTAGATAGCTGCTCTCTATTTTATG
>CAJWIX010000115.1 GCA_913042175.1 uncultured Flavobacteriales bacterium | reverse complement strand
AAAGAAAAAATAGTTATAAAGTAGCTAGGGAAGCTGTTAAAAATGAATTCAAAGCTAAATTATATGAAAATCAACTCCAATTTGAGAATGAAAAAGCTGACTTAAAAATTAAACAAGTAAAAAGAACTTTTTCCGTAATTCTTGGACTTATAGTTATCCTTCTTTTAGTTTCTTATTTATTCTTTTTAAAAAATAAAAAGAATAGGCGGCAAAGAAACTTGTTGCTAAAGGAAATAAGGTTGCTCAAAAATCAAAACTTAAGGGTAGTTTCAAACGATAAAAAATTTGAATTAAACAGAGAAAAATTGGACAATTACATCAAAAGAAATTTGAATGAAACTGATTGGTTAATCCTCCAGGTTTTATTGCTCAATCCTACTGCAATGAATAAGGAAATTTCCGAGAAAGTAAATTTAAGTATTGATGGTGTTGGGTCTTCCCTGAGAAGAATGTATGATTATTTTGAGATTCATGATACCAAATATAAAAAGGTTGCGTTACTACATAAAGTAATTAAGGTGTCAGAATTCAAACAACAAATTGATTTTTAAGATTATATGCATTGATTATTTAAAAAGACCTTAAAAAACAATTTTTGGATTAAGTAAATGAAATTAAGCCCCCCCTTTATTCATTTTCAATCGTATACAAAATTGAAACAGAAATTTAAATTTTTAAAAATGAAAAAATTAATATTGCTAACCCATTTTTTTCTATTGTTACTTTACTCTTGTGAAAAAAATAATTGTGAAACTACTCCTTCTTCCCAAATGAGTATCTGCATAGATTCTACTCTTATTGTTGATAATGGTGTGTGTACTGAAGAATGGAATCCAGTATGTGGATGTGATGGGGTTACTTACAGCAATTCATGTCATGCAACCATTTTTGGAGGAGTCACGTCCTATGTTTCAGGAGAATGTTGTGATTAATTACTTTAATTAAAAAAATGAATCTATACAAGCAACTATTCTATAATTCTGCGTCATTGTCATAGACAATGCTAGAACTAAAAGACTATATTTCTGAAAGGTTTGACCTAAGTGATGAGGTGAAAAAATTCACTGAATCTATATCCTGCATCAGGAATCTAAAAAAAGGAAATAAATTAATTACTCAAAATCAATTGGTTGATAAAACTTATTTTGTTTTAGATGGATGTCTGAGGTCTTTTGTTTATGATATTAATGGTAAAGAACATACTTTACAATTCGCTCTAAAAGATCATTGGATAAGTGATTATATAGCTATTTTTAGTAATGAAAAATCAACACAAGAAGTAGAGTGTATTGCAGATTCTGTTGTTTTAGAATTTTCAATTGAAGACGGAATAGAATCTATTTTTTTAAGTTATCCAGAGATTGAATCATTGCATAGAAAAAACTTAGAACGTGTGATAGTTAGTTTGCAAAAGAGGGTGCTAAACCAACTTCAAATGTCTTCAATAGAGAGATATAATTTGTTTTTAAAACAACACAAAGACATAGAAAAGTATGCGCTTAATTATCATATTGCATCATATTTAGGAATTACACAACAGAGCTTAAGCCGCATTAGAGCAGAGAATTTTAAAAAATCTGATTTCTTAACATAGGATAAATTATATAAGACTTAGTTTAGTTAATTTTGTTTAACTTTATAGAAAATAAGCTAAACAAAATTGATGTTCTATACTATGTTTTTCAAAAGACTATTTATTACAGCTACTTTTTTAAGTTTTCCTTTATTTGCATGGTTACAGGGTTTCTCCTTATTCAGCTCTTTTACATCTTCTGTTTCATCCTATCAAGTTTCCGTCAGAGCTGTCAAATTAGATTCTTTTGGTAATAAATACATTGCTGGTAATTTCGATATTTCAGCTACTATTAAAAATACCACTATTACAGGAAATTCTAAGGATATATTTTTTGGGAAATTAGATCCTTTGGGAAATCCAATCTGGATTAAAACTGCAGGTGGGCCAGGTTCTGATCAAGCAATGGATGTAGAGTTGGACAACCAAGGTGGATTATATATAAGTGGATTGTTTTCCTCCACAGCCGTTTTTGATGGCGACACAGCAGTTTCGGCATTCCAACCATTTGCAAATCCTATCAACGTGTCTGATAATTTTTTAGCAAAATATGATACCTCTGGTAATTTTCAATGGATTAAAACTGGAGCAACAACCGATAATGATTTTAACAATAACGTTAATGGATATAATAACAACTCCTTTAATTATTATGGGAAAAGTAAAATAAAGTTTAAGAATGGTCATGTCTACCTAATGGGCTCTAATCGTGTTTCAACGGGTTCTTTAGGAAATATTAACTCAATTGGAAGACAATTTGATGGTATTTCGCTTCCAAACACTCAAGCTCCTGGAGGAGGTGGTTTTTATGGTTACAAATACTTAAACAGTTTTATATTAAAAACAGATGTTAACGGAACTAATAGCTGGATAACTCCAATTTATTGTAATGTAGATCAAGATTTTGATGCAGTAATAGGTCTTGATTTTGAAGTAAATTCAAACGATCATGTCATAGCACAATATTACTACACGAGTTTAGGTTGTAAAATTGGTGGACAGCCTAGCCCAACTTCAATTTCCGGTTTTCCATTTAGCGCTTCAACTCCAAGAGGTGCAATAATGATTTTAGAATTAGATGGTTCAGGTTTATACAATAACGTTTATAAAATTGAAAACGCTTTATCATCCTCTTTCAATGTATTTTTTGGTTTTTTTGGCAACGCATTAAACTACCTATCTCATGGTTTGTCAATTGATAATTCAGATAACATCTTTTTTGTATTCAATAATCAAAATAATGGACTTTTCAACCAAACTATAGCTGGAATCAATATACCTGAAAATACCAATACTTTAGTTAAATTAAATTCAAATTTGGTCCCAACTAATTGTAATTTGCTGAATACTTTTCCTTCGCAATCTCAAAATAGCTTCCCCATTTCCGCTATTGAAATTAAAGACAATCAATTAATTTTTGGGGGAACACTTGACGGAACTATAAATTTAGATAACAGCACTTTCTCACGTTCAGACGAAATAACATTTGTAAATATGGATACTAACTTAAGTTCTGTTAACTGGATAACTAGTACAACCAACAGTAGTGTCCTTCAAGTTGATGGAAGTGGAGCCAGCGCTAGTACACCTGAGCCATATTCTTTAGGTATTTATGATCTTACTATTGGAAACGAAAACCAAGCTGTTTTTTGTGGTAACGTAGGTCCTCAGTATAGATCTTTTGGTGATTACACTACTCCAACTAATCAATTGAACGATGCGTTTATAACGGAAATTATACCCTGTAATCCTGTATATTCTCAAGTAACACCACCTAATCCAGTTATATGTGGAGCTGGAAATGCGGTTTCCTTAAATGCAAATACAAATCCGGGGATTTCCTATCAATGGATTAATAATGGAAGCTTAACCTCTATTGATAACAACCCTGTATATACGACTAATAATACCGGCAATTATTCTATTTTAACTGATAGTTTAGGTTGTAAAGATACCAGTAATGTAGTAAACGTAACTATTGCACCACTCCCTTCTGTTTCTGTTCCGTTAACCCCTTTTACCGTTTGTCTAAGCGGTGGTGCTGTGGTGGTCCCAGATGGTAATCCCTCAGGTGGGGTTTGGTCAGGTCTTGGCATGATCAATGACTCCGTCTTTGATCCTACTTTTTTAGGTCCTGGACCAAGTCTTATCAACTACACGTTCACGAATGCATTTGGTTGTAGTGATGATGCCGTTCAAATTGCCAATACCGTCACGCCTCCTCCCTTGTTTATATCCAATTCAATACCCAGCTTTTGCGAAAATGATGCTCCATATTCTTTAGGTGGGTTTGTCACTCCTGCAGGAGGCTCTTATACAGGTCCCGGAGTTTCAGGTTCGACTTTTAACCCTGCTTCAGCAGGAGTAGGTACTCACCTTATAACATATAAATATTCTGTTGCACAAAATTGCTCAGACAGTATTGATTTTTATTTGGTAGTTAATGCAAATCCTTCCATTAACTATCCATTTTTTGATAGTATTTGTGAAAATAATAATGCGCTACCATTATTTTCAGCTACCCCATTTGGAGGTACTTATTCAGGTCCCTACGTAATTAGCAACACTTTTTATCCTTTTCTTTCAGGAGATGGTTCTTTTCCTATAACATACAGCGTAACAGAAAATGGATGTTCATCCACTTCTACCCGTGTTTTAAAAGTTGATGCTAATGAAAACGCTCAATTAGACTCGTTAAGTAGTTTTTGTGTTAATGATGAAAGCATACCATTAACTATTGGTACTCCAGTAGGAGGAGTTTACAAAATAGATGGTATTATAAAAGATTCTTTAAAACCCGCAGAACTTGCTGTAGGGGTACATAGCATAGAGTATTCTTTTACTAATTCTTGTGGCATCTCTACAGATGTAATCACATTTGAAATACATGATGTTCCTACCGTTTCTTTAAATCCAATAGGTCCCTATTGTGCCAATGACTCCAGTTTTATTTTAGACATAGGACAACCCAGTGGTGGGATATACCAAATATTAAATGATACCATTACAAGTTTCGACCCTTCTACATACAACGCAGGAAATATTGAATTAAATTATATTTATGTAGATCAGAATGGGTGTTCTAACGAAACCACCGACACTATTGCTATAAATGAATTTCCATCTGTTAATGCAGGAGCAGACGTATCCATATGTTCAGGTGATTCAATAATACTTCGCGGTAGTGGAGCAAGTACTTATTCCTGGGACAATAGTGTTACTGATGGAGTTTCATTTTCTCCTTATCAAAGTGGAATTTATCGTTTGATTGGTACAGATGCTAACGGATGTGAAAATACGGATCAACTTGAAATTACCGTATTCCAACTACCAAATGTTAATCTTTCTTCTTTGACTCCAATTTGTAATGTGAATAGTGGTCCAGTTCAGCTAAGCGGGGGAACTCCACAGGGGGGGCAATATGTTGGATTTGCAGTTTCAAATAATAGATTTGATCCTGCTATTTCTGGTTCTGGATTTTTTCAAGTAGATTATTCTTTTGTAGATTCTAATGGATGTTCCTCAACTGCTTCTCAAACAGTTACGGTAGATACAAACAACGTAAATATTACTCAGCTTCCTTTTTCCAGTTTATGCCATGATGATGACAGTTTAATTTTAACTGGAGGTAGTCCTAGTGGCGGAACCTATAGTGGTCCAGGT
>CAJWIX010000114.1 GCA_913042175.1 uncultured Flavobacteriales bacterium | reverse complement strand
ATTTTTGCGATTAATATATAAGTTTTTACGAAATTCAAATAAACATTTCGACACTATATATGGCTACAGACATTATTATTCACGACCAAAAAGACAATGTTGGCGTTATTGTTGTTGAAAAAATTACTCCAAAACAAGATTGCTCTTGCTGGATTATGGAGAATGACAGTACAGTCAATATTCAATCAGTAGATGAAATCCCATTAGGTCATAAAATTGCAATGACAGACCTTAAAGAGGGAGACACGATTTTAAAATACGGCCATGATATTGGTAAAGTAGTTAAATCAATTAAAAAAGGTGAGCATGTACATGTTCACAATGTAAAAACTAAGAAGTGGTAATATGGAAATCCCAAAAAGTTTTTTAGGTTATAAAAGAGAAAATGGAAGAGCTGGAACAAGAAATCATGTAATTATCCTTCCTGTAGATGATATTTCAAATGCTTGTGCAGAGGCTGTAGCAAACAACATTAAAGGAACTATTGCTCTACCTCACTCATATGGAAGACTTCAATTTGGTGCAGATCTTGAATTACATTTTAGAACTATGATTGGAACAGGAAGCAATCCAAATGTTGCTGCTGTTATAGTTATTGGAATTGAACCTAAATGGACAAAAAGAATTGTTGATGGAATAGCTAAGACGGGAAAACCAGTTGAAGGTTTTCATATTGAGAGAACAGGTGACATTGGAACTGTAATGAAAGCTTCTAAGAAAGCTCAAGAATTTGTTATGTGGGCATCAGAAAAACAAAGAGAAGAATGTCCAATTAGTGATTTATGGATATCTGTAAAATGTGGAGAGTCTGATACTACATCAGGTTTAGCTGCAAATCCTACAGTTGGAAATTTAATGGATAAACTTGAGCCTCTAGGAGTTCATTTATGCTTTGGTGAAACTTCAGAACTTACTGGTGCTGAAAAAGTTTGTGCTACTAGAGGAGCAACTAAAGAGGCTTCAGATAAGTTTATGAAAACATGGAGCTCATATAACGATTTTATTTTAAAGGAAGCAACTGATGATCTTTCTGAAAGTCAACCAACTGCAGGTAATATTGCTGGAGGTTTAACAACTATTGAAGAAAAAGCTTTTGGAAACTTTCAAAAAATTGGAAATTGTAAATTTGTGGATGTATTGGAACCTGCTGAAGAACCAAAAAAAGGAAAAGGATTATATTTTATGGATACTTCATCAGCGGCTGCCGAATGTGTAACACTACAAGCAGCAGCAGGTTTTAATATTCATTTATTCCCAACTGGACAAGGTAATATTGTAGGTAATCCTATTGAACCAGTTGTTAAATTAACTGCAAATCCTTTAACTGTAAAAGGAATGGGTGAACACATTGATTGTGATGTATCAAAAATTCTTTCAAGAGAAATGAATATGTCCCAAGCTGGAGATAAGCTTATTGAAACAACTCTTAAAGTTGCAAACGGAAGGCTAACTTGTGCAGAGGCTTTAGGTCATAGAGAATTTGTGATGACTAAACTTTATCGAAGTGCTTAAAATTATTTTGCAGCTTTAACAAAATATTTTTTTCTTAAATTAGATATAAATCTTCTAATAAATGCTGCAGAAATACCAAGTATAACTGCAAACATAATTGAAAATAAACCATAAAAGAACGGCATATCTTTTGAAAAATCTTTTATAAAATTTGAAAAGAAATTTAAATCTTTGTTAGTAACTTTATTTATTTCATTTTGTATCTCTTCTGCAAAAAAAGTATCATATGCTATAGCGATACCTACAATTAATAATAAAATCGCCAGTAAAGCTTTTAAACCTGAACTATCAATTCTTTCTCCAAGTTTTTGACCTATCTGAACTCCTAAAATTGAACCAACTACTAGAAGAAGGACTAACATTAAATCTATTGAACCATAATTGATTGAATGTAAAAAAGTAACTATGACACTCACAAAGATAGTTACAAACAAAGATGTTCCCGGAACTAATCTTGTTGGCATCTTAATTATATAAATCATTGCTGGAACTAGGATAAAAGCTCCTCCTATTCCCATTATTGCAGCAATAAAACCAACTATTAAACCAATTATAATAGGTGTAAAAATACTTTCATATAATTTCGACTTTGGAAATCTCATTCTGAATGGAAGACCGTGTATCCAATAATGAACATGAAGTTTTCTTCTTTCTATAATATTTTTTTTTGCCTTATCAATCTCACCTAGGCTTTCTACCAGCATCAATGAACCAATTATTGCAAGAATGTACATATAAGCTAAAGAAATGACGGTATCTATTTTTCCAATATCTTTAAAATAAGTAAATGTATAAATGCCCAAAGCAGTTCCTATCGATCCTCCAATTACAATCATAAATCCCATTTTGTAGTCCAAAGTATTTTTCAAATAATGAGTTGTAGAACCAGAAACAGAAGTTGCTAAAATATTATTAGCTTCATTAGCGACTGCATAAGCAGGGGGAACACCCATGAATATTAAAAAAGGTGTCATTAAAAAACCACCACCAACACCAAACAAACCAGAAAGGACTCCAACTAATGCACTTAACAAAAGTATTTCTATTGGATTAATAAAAACTTGAGCTATTGGTAAAAAAACTTCCATCTATAATAACAAAACTTTAAAGAAACTTATTTAAATGTTAAAAAAGTTCCAATTAAAATAACACTCCAACAAGCTAATAAAGCTGAAAAAATTCCTGTTTTTAATAATGCTGTTTTATAGTTTAAAATTTTATGAAGAATTTTTAAATTTGAAAGGTGCATTTAATTCCTCATTACACCCAGTAGAAAAATTGTCAAACTTAAATTAATATATTGTAGCCCCAAAAATCTTAATCTCACCATCCTCTATACCCAACACCAGCCTACCCAAAAATTCTCCTGGTATTTCTTTATTAGTCTGCTTAATTAGGATGGTTATATGCTCACCTCTTCTTAAAGTGCCGAACGGCTGATAAGTCTCATTCAAATTAGTTATGATCTTGTTGTTTGCCCACTGTTTACCAAGTTCTACTTCGTTAGCTCCAAACAACATTTGTGTAGAGAAATCTCTGGTAAAACCTCCATAGTCTTTCATATTTGAGGCTTTAACTAAATTTTCCCAAAAAGGTTTAGCAATCGCAAAAATCTCCTCGTCTGATTTTGCCAAAAGATCCATAATACGACTTTATATTACTACGATGCCTTCTTCTTCTCTTTTTCGTCTACGATATGATAAACCGGAACCTTTTCCATTGTAAATTTACCAGTTTTAGGGTCTCGTCTAGAAACTGTTAAACAATGCCAATTATCATCATCTAGCTTCATGTGATCCCCTCTATAATAATAACCTGGCCAACGAGTTTCTTCTCTAAATAAAGTATGTTCAGTTACACACTGAGAAGTTAATGTTCTGTGTTTTAACTCCCATGCTCTCATTAATTGATGATAATCTTCTGCACCTACATTTTCCAAATCCTCTTGAAGCCAATCTAATAACTCAAGTGCTCTTTTTAACATATTTCCATTAGTCATATAATTAGAAGTAATCCCGCCTACATACTCATCCATTATCTTTTGAAGTCTTTGTAAACCTTGGATTGGGGAAATGTAACTAGGTGATACAGTTCCACCTGTTATTTCATTTTGAGCAACAGTATAAGTTTCTAGAGGTTTATAAACAGCTTTTTTAAAATCATCACACTGTTTATCAGAAACATTAATACCATCTGCTTTTTGATCTTGAATATATTTAACAGCTGCTTTTGCTGCTAGTCTTCCCTCAGTAAATGAGCCAGATGAAAATTTATGAGCACTTCCACCAACAGTATCACCTGCTCCAAAAAGTCCATCAATTGTTAACATTCTGTTATATCCCCAGAAATATTCTGGAGGAGATAAATCTTCTGGACCACTTACCCACGCTCCTGAACAAGTAGCATGTGAACCCATTACGTAAGGTTCTGATGTTGTTAATTCAGGGTTGGTATATTTTGGATCAATATTTTGTGAGGCCCAAACTACTGCTTGCCCAACAGTCATTCCTAAAAAGTTTTCCCATCCTACTGTCTCTAAATGTGGATCTTGGAAAGCTTCTTTTGTTACCATATGAATCGGTCCACCACCTGCAGCTACTTCTTGAATAAATGCATGATTTCTTAAACAAGTTGGTGTTGGATGATGATCTATATATTCACCAACTAATTCTTTTGTTTGATCATACCATTTCTTTTCATAATTCTCGCCATTAGCATTTTGAGTATATGTTTTAAGATGTAAAAAATATGCTCCAACTGGACCATATCCATCTTTAAATCTGCATAAAACAATTCTGTTTTCCATCTGAGTCATCTTGGCACCAGCTGCAATTGGTAATGCATATGCCGAACCATTACTCCATGGCGCATACCAAGTTCTTCCCATTCCTTCTCCAACTGCTCTAGGTTTAAAGATATGTGAAGCTCCACCGGCAGCAACGATTACTGCTTTTGCTCTAAATACATGGAAGTCACCAGTTCTCATATTAAAACCAACAGCTCCTCCAATTCTATTTTCTTTAGCTTCATCCATTAATAAATGTGTCACCATTATTCTGTTATAAATTTTATCAGCTGATTTTTTTGCAGCTTCAGCAACAATTGGTTTATAACTTTCACCATGAATCATGATTTGCCATTTTCCTTCTCTTAAGTATCTTCCAGTTTTTTCATTTTTCATCATTGGAAGTCCCCATTCGTCAAACATATGAACAGTTGAGTCAACATGTCGTGCCATATCGTAGCCTAGGTCTTCTCTGACCATTCCCATTAAGTCATTTCGAGCATAACGAACATGATCCTCCGGCTGATTTTCATTCCATTGCATTCCCATGTAACAATTAATTGCATATAATCCTTGAGCTACAGCTCCACTTCTGTCAATATTTGCTTTTTCAACGCAAATAATTTTTAAATCTCTCCCCCAGTGTCTAGCTTCAAACGTGGCTCCAGTTCCTGCCATTCCACCACCAACGACAAGTACATCACATTCTTCATAGCGAGTTTTGTGTTTAGCCATTAATAGTAAACTCCTTTTTTAAAAGACTCTTTTGGAACTGATGGTAATTCTTGATTAGTATTTAAGCCCTCGGGCTCACTATACAATCTTTGAGAATTTATTTCTCCTTGGTTTGGATTATCACCTTCGGCGAGTTTTGGAATAAATTTTCCCCAAGGTTTAGTTGTTATAGGGGATACAAAGTTTTTTTCAGTTCCATTTCTAAATTTAATTTTCCAAGAA
>CAJWIX010000113.1 GCA_913042175.1 uncultured Flavobacteriales bacterium | reverse complement strand
ATGGGGCTATAGCTCAGCTGGGAGAGCGCTTGCATGGCATGCAAGAGGTCAGCGGTTCGAGCCCGCTTAGCTCCACCAAATTATAAAATGAAGTTTTCTATTATACTTATAGTTTTAGGATTAGTTTTTTGGGTAAGTGTTTTTCTAACACAAAGTTAACTAAATATATTTTAACCAACGTTAAAATAAATTAGAGTCATTATTAATGTGATCAAAAATATAATAGCAATAATAATAATTGACTTCAAAATTTACCTACCACATCTATACCATTTAATAGCATCTGATATATCTTGCCTAGTAGCTAAACCTTCTTCAAATAATAAATTAAGATTATATTGAGCGCCACTATGACCCTTTGAGGCAGATTCTTTATACCATTTCAAAGATTTGGTAAAACTTTGCTCAACACCAATACCTAATCGATAAGCTAATCCTAAATTATATTGTGCATCTATGCTTCCTTGTTCAGCTGACAAGGAGTACCATTTAAAAGCTTCTTTTTTATTTATAGAAACCCCAAGTCCAGAGTCATACATTCTTCCTAGTTGGTATTGAGCGTCAAGATTTCCTTGCTCAGCTGACTTCCTGAACCAATATTCTGCAGCAATTAAATCTTGATCTACCGATTCACCATTTGCATAAATTCTTGCTAAATTATACTGAGCATCAGAAAAGCCTCTCTCGGCTAGATTTTCAATTTTAGTAATGAAAGTATTTTCAGCAAATACAGGTAATGAAAATATAATCAAAAGAATATAAAAAGAAAATAATTTAAACATAACTAAAAATTAATGAGCCTCATCTCCTGAATGGTCTTTAGAATGTTCTTTGCTATGAGGAACAGCATATACTGTAGGAGGCTTACCAGTGTCAAAGAAAACCTTTCTTGAAAGCTGAGTATAGTCAGACTCAAAACCCATTATTCCTATGAAAACAACAATTGCAAAAGTAGGAATAAAAAGGCCAAGCACTAGGGCCATTCTCTCCCAAACCATGTGCATAAAAACAGCACAAATAAAATATGCTTTTAGAAACATAAATAAGAGAACTAAAGTCCAACGAGTGAAACCTTGAAAACCAACATAATCAACTGCATAAGAAAATGCACTCAAAACAAATAATAATAACCATACCCATAGATATGTGCTAATTGGATGCTCTTGACCTTCTTCAGCCATAATTTACCTCACCATAAATAGAAAAATGCAAAAATGAAAACCCATACTAAATCAACAAAATGCCAATATAGACCCATTGTCTCGATAATTTCATAACGACCCTTCTGCCAGGTAAAAAAGCCTCTTCTACCTGTGTCATAGTCGCCACGTAATACTTTTCGAGCAGTTATAAATAAGAAAATAACACCAACAGAGACGTGAAAGCCATGGAAACCGGTAACCATAAAAAAGATGGATCCAAATTGTCTAGCTCCAAATGGATTTTCCCAAGGTCGAATTCCCTCTTCAATTAATTTACTCCACTCAAAAGCCTGCATACCAACAAATGATAAGCCAAGAATAGCAGTTAAATATAATAGAGCTGCTGCTTGTTTTCTTTTTTTCTGATAACCACTTCTAACAGCCATAGCCATGGTTCCGCTACTCGTTATAAGTATAAATGTCATAATTGCAATCAAGAGCAAGGGAACGCTTACCCCATTAACAGTAAGAGCAAAAACTTCACTTGTATTAGGCCATGGTTCAACAGTCGACCATCTAGCTGTCATGTAACTAATTAGAAAAATACTAAAAATAAATGTATCACTAAGGAGAAAAATCCACATCATGGCTTTTCCCCAAGGAACTCCCTTAAAAGCTCTTTGATCTGAAGCCCAGTCAGATACAAAACCTTCCATTCCATCCTTTAAAGGCACTTTTGAAGTTGCACTCATATTTTAAACCCCATAAAAACTTAAGTTAACAAAAGCATGGTAAACAAAATTAACCAAACAATTAATAAGAAATGCCAATAAATTGCGCATAAATTCACACTAAGCCGGAAATTAGATGATTCATCTTCTGCTGTAAAACTCTTATAAACAACAAATAACCAAGCTATAAGGCCACCAAGTAAATGTAAAATGTGAAGAGCTGTTAAAAGATAGAAAAAAGCATAAGAAGGATTAGTTGAAACAAAGTATCCAAATGAAACTAACTCCCTCCAAACAAAAAGTTGTCCAGTAATAAATCCTAGAGTGAGAGCGCCAGCTAGAAATAAATATTCTCTAGTTCTCCTATTATTGTTTTCTTTTAAACTTAATGTTGCTTTGTGAAAAGCAAAACTACTCATAAGTATAACTAGGCTGTTAAACCATAGTAAAGGGGGTTCAGGTAACACTCTCCAATCCCCATAAGCCATTCTACCGATATAGGCGACTGAAAAAAGTGTAAATAATACACCCATTACAATCATCGACACGTAAAGGGCTACCCTTGGTAAAGGCATTGAAGATGACTTACCACTGTGTTTGTCATCTATTTTTGCCTGATCAGAAGTCCAAGGCTTTTGCGATAATATACTAAAAATACTCAAGTTTTTTCTACTCCAAGCTCTTTATAACCCTCTGCAAGTTTAACTTTTTCATTAGGTACATCTTGAGGAATAAAATCATCCTCAGCACCAGGAACACTGTAGTCATATGCCCAACGGTAAACAACTGGTAGCTCTTTACCAAAGTTACCGTGAATTGGCGGTTGTTCTGGTGTTTGCCATTCTAATGAGGTTGATTTCCATGGGTTTTTTTCAGCAACTTTACCATTCTTGGCACTCCAAAAGACATTATAAATGAAAACAAGCTGAGCAAAGCCAACCGCGAGTGCAGCAATCGTGATGAAAACATTAAGATCAGCAGCTGAAGAAGTGTATAAAGCTTCTGTTTGTCCCATCTCATAATATCTTCTTGGTACACCTATAAAACCTAGATAATGCATTGGGAAATAAATTAGGTATGAACCCACAAAAGTTATCCAAAAATGAAATCTTCCCATTCCATCGTGAAGCATTTTACCAGTTATCAAAGGATACCAATGATAAATTGCTCCAAGAATAACCAGAACCGGAGCAATACCCATAACCATATGGAAGTGAGCTACAACAAAATAAGTATCTGAAAGAGGAACATCAACAATAACATTACCAAGGAATAAACCTGTAAGACCACCATTTAGGAAGGTAACTATAAAACCTAAGCAAAAAAGCATAGGGATAGTCAAATGGATATTACCTTTCCATAAGGTTAAGATCCAATTATAAACTTTTAGAGCTGTTGGGACAGCAATAATAAGAGTTGTTGTTGCAAAGAAGAAACCAAAATAAGGATTCATTCCGCTAACATACATATGATGCGCCCAAACGATAAAACTTAAAGCTCCAATACCTACTATTGCCCAAACCATCATTCTAAAGCCAAAAATATTCTTTCGGGCATGTATGGAAATTAAGTCAGAAACAATCCCAAATGCTGGCAATGCAACAATGTAAACTTCAGGATGTCCAAAAAACCAGAAAAGATGTTGAAACAAAATAGGGCTTCCACCACCATAACTAAGGTTTTCGCCAAATTCTACTAGAGCAGGCATAAAGAAGCTCGTCATTAAAAGCTTGTCAAAAAGCATCATTACAGCACTAACAAACAAAGCTGGAAAAGCAAATAAAGCTAATACTGTGGCGGTAAATATTCCCCAAACTGTTAATGGCATTCTCATTAATGTCATGCCACGTGTTCTAGCTTGAAGAACAGTTATAACATAGTTAAGTCCACCCATAGTAAACCCAACAATAAAAATACATAATGATACTAACATCAAAACTATACCAGTTTCTTGACCTGGAGTGCCGCCGAGAATTGCTTGTGGGGGATAAAGAGTCCATCCAGCACCAGTAGGACCACCAGGGGTAAAGAAACTTACAAAAAGAACTAAAACTGCAACTAAATATGTCCAATAACTGACCATATTTAAATATGGAAATACCATATCTCTTGCACCAACCATGAGAGGTATCAAGTAGTTTCCGAAAGCACCTAAAAATAGGGCTGTGAGGAGGTAGACAACCATTATCATTCCGTGCATAGTTATAAACTGATAATAAGTTCCTTCGCTAATAATAGCCATTTCAGGGAATGCTATTTGAATTCTCATAAACCAAGACAAAACAAGAGCTACAAATCCAATTGCGAAAGCAGTTAATCCGTATTGAATTGCTATTAACTTAGCATCCTGAGAAAAAACTTTTTCAGTCCACCAACTCTTTGGATGATAAAGTTCAACTTCTTCTAATTCACTTTCAGGAATTATAGATTCTGACATAATATTTACCTCTTCCTAATTAATTACTTTTATTAAATGCTAGTTTTTCTTCTCTATCCAGCATTGCTTGTTCTTGAATTGCTTCAAATGTTAATTGATCATTTAACCAATCTTGATAGTCGTTAGCATTATCAACTTGTACCTCACCTCTCATTGCATGATGGCCAACACCACACAATTCAGCGCATAAAATTTCATAATTTCCTGTAACAGTTGGTTTGATCCAATAAAAAGTTACCATACCTGGTACTAAGTCCATTTTGGCCCTAAATTGAGGAACATAAAAATTATGTAAAACATCTATTGATCTTAGTAAAAACTTAACAGGTTTATCGTGCTCAAGATGAAGAGTATCCCCTTCAATCAGGATATCATCTTTACCATTGGGATCATTCTCATTCATGCCAAAGGGATTGTCTGCACTAATATTTCTTGCATCAGTTGTGCCTAAAATACCATCTTCACCAGGAAGACGAAAATTCCAATACCACTGTTGACCCATAGCCTCAATAGGCATTGCTTCTTCAGGAGGTGATACGTAATCATCCCAAACAATAAGGCCTGGCGCTAAAAGCCCGGCTACACCAATAGTAGTTAAAACAGTTAAAATAACTTCTGCTTTTTTACTTTCTGGTTCGTAATCGGCCTTTCTATTCTTAGTGTTTCTAAATTTTACAACGCAATAGGTCATAAATCCCAAAACAAGAATATATACTATCCCAGTCATCCAAAAAGTGAGCTCGATTGTGCTATCAATACTACCCCAATTAGATGCAATGGGGGTTGAATACCAGGGGGTATAAAGGTGAAAAAGAACAGATCCGATGATTAATATTAATAGAATAAAAGGTACCATTTAAAAACCTCATTTTGAAAATACGTAGAATTAAAAAACCTTTTTTTAAGCCTTGTAAATTTCTTGCTCACAAATTACTAATTGTCTTACTAAAGTCAAGACACACAATGTCGCAATATTATGCTTCCATTAAATATTTCT
>CAJWIX010000112.1 GCA_913042175.1 uncultured Flavobacteriales bacterium | reverse complement strand
CATTTAATAATTTTACGAAATTAAGTTTTATCCTGCTGTTGACTTTTATTAGTATATATAACAGTATTAGCTTTTGTTTATGGATTATAGGATTTACTAAGCAAAACGCCAGGTAGCAAAATTTTTATATAGCCGCCAAGCATTTAATCATCAAATTTTTAAAATTTTACTTTACTTAGCTTTTATTTTTTTATATCAGCTCATAAGTTTAATTTAAGGGAGAAAATATATGGTTTTTAAGATTTTCAAGAATTTTGTTGTAGCCGCTACTGCTGCTTTGACTTTCTTGTCCACTTTTTTTATTTTAAATATATCATTAGCTGAAGAAAAACAATATTTTCCAATTGCAAGTAGTAGAGTTGGTCCTTATTCGGCTATGGGTACAGGTTATTATGGTGCTCAAATTGATTATATGAACTACGTAAATATGAACGGTGGTGTTAACGGTGTAATGTTGACATGGCAAGAGTGTGAGACAGAGTATAATGCGGTTAAGACTGTTGAATGTTATCAACGCCTATTGGAAAAAGATGGACAAAGAATTGTGGTCTTTGACACGCTAGGAACACCTGGTGCTTATGCTGTTATAAATAGAATGGCAGAAGATAATGTAGTTTTAGCTCAGTATGGATATGGAAGAACTGATGGAGCTGATGGTCGTGTTTGGCCATGGGTTTTTAATGCAGCTAGTCATTATTGGTCACAAATTGCTGTAAAAATGAAGTTTATGGCAGAAAAAGAGGGCGGTATTGATAAAATGAAGGGTAAAAAGATTGTGCATCTTCATATTGATTCAGCTTACGGCCGTGAACCTCTCCCTGCTATGAGAAAAATTGCAAGTGATTGGGGTGTTAAACTAGTTGAAATTTCTATTCCACCACCTGGTTTGGAGCAACAATCTCAGTGGTTGCAAATTAGAAAAGAAAGACCCGATTGGGTAACATTTTGGGGCGCTGGCTCAGGAATGAATTCCACTGCTATGACAAATGCTGCTCGTGTTGCTTTTCCAAGAGACAGAATGATGTACGTTACATTTGGTGCTGCTGAAGAAGACATGTATCCTGCAGGTGATGCAGCTAAAGGTACTTATGCGGTTGCCAATGCATTACCAGGTGATGATTATCCATTAGTAGCAGCTATTAAAGAGCAAGTTTATGGATCTGGAAAAGGAAATCTTGCTGACGAAAGTCGTGTAGGAACTGTTTATTGGAATAGGGGTTTAGGTGCTGCAGTTATGTGGATAGAAGCTCTAAAAAATGCTCAAGAAATGCATGGAAAAGTTGGAAAAGCAGTTACTGGAGCTGAATTCAGAGATGGATATGAAGCCCTTAACATGACAGAAGATCGTTTAGAAGAAATTGGGATTAAGGGCATGGTTGCACCATTTTCTATATCATGCGCAAACCACGAAGGAGCTGGTAAATTTGCTGTAATGCAATGGGATGGAGATAAATTTGTACAGGTTACAGGTTGGGAAGCTCCATTAGATCCTGCATTTATTAGAAAATTGGTAGAAGATTCTGCTGCAAAATTTGCAAAAGAAAACAATATTACGCCAAAATCTTGTGGGTAAATTTAACTTAACACTAGTTGGATCAAAGTAATACATTTTAAAATCTTTGATCCAACTTTACCAAATTATTCTATTAGACTATCGATAATCAAAACTCATATACAGAGAAATAAATAAGTGACTAATAATTCAAAAGATATATTAAAAATTGAGAATATTGAGGTTATGTATGATAGTGTAATATCAGCACTTCATGATGTTTCCTTATCCGTACCGCGTGGCAAAATTGTTGCTTTACTTGGTGGTAATGGAGCAGGAAAAAGCACCACCTTAAAAGCTATATCTACGATGCTAGCCTCAGAACGAGGAAAAGTAACAAAAGGCAAAATAATATATGATGGAACTTCTGTTACTAACCAAAATCCAACTGAAATGGTTGGATTGGGAATGGTGCAAGTTTTAGAAGGCAGAAGATGCTTTGGTCATCTTACAGTTGAGGAAAATATCATTACTGGAGCTTATTCTAGGAAACTTACTAATTCTGAAATGAAAGATGAACTGGACAAGATCTATTCCTATTTTAATCGATTAAAAGATAGAAGGAAAAGCCAAGCAGGTTTTACTTCAGGTGGAGAACAACAGATGTTAGCAGTTGCTAGAGCTATGATGGCTAAACCAAAAATGTTGTTACTGGATGAGCCATCCATGGGATTAGCTCCACAATTAGTTTCAGAAATTTTTAAAATCGTTAAAGATCTCAACGAGAAAGAAGGAGTAAGTATTTTATTGGCAGAACAAAATACAAATATTGCACTTAAAAATTCAGATTACGGTTATATAATTGAAACTGGAAATGTAAAACTTCACGGAACAGCAGAAAAGCTTTTAAATAATGATGAAGTTAAAGAGCTTTACCTTGGTATTTCAAAACAAGGTAGAAAGAATTTTCGTGATGCCCTTCGAGATGAAGTTAATCATAAAAAAGAGAACAAATTTTCTAAAACTAATTAATTATTAAGGTAAATTTAAGAGAGTAATATGGCACAAGAAAGAAGATTTCCAATAGGATCTCCTATTTTAGAAGTGAAAAATGTCTCATTAAGTTTTGGTGGTGTTAAAGCTATTACAAATGCATCTTTTTCTATTCTTACGCATGAAATAAAAGCTATTATTGGTCCGAATGGTGCTGGAAAAAGTTCTATGCTGAATTGTATAAATGGTATTTATCAACCTCAACAAGGTAGCATAATTTTTAAAAATGAACTTTTATCAAAAGTAAATCCGAATTTGATTGCAAAAAAAGGTATTTCTAGAACATTTCAAAATCTCGCATTGTTTAAAAGAATGTCTGTCCTTGATAATATTCTTATTGGAAGACGCCTTCACATGAATGCTAATTTTATCCAAGTCGCTTTTCAAACTAATAAAGCTCGGAAAGAAGAAATAGAAAATAGGAAAAAATGTGAAGAAATAATAGAGTTTTTGGAAATAGATGACATTAAAAATACTCCAGTAGGTAAATTACCATACGGTTTGCAAAAAAAAGTTGAATTAGGCAGAGCCTTGGCAACGGAAGCAGAAGTTCTTTTGTTAGATGAACCAATGGCAGGAATGAATGTAGAAGAAAAGCGTGAAATGTGTCGGTTTATACTAAAGGTAAACGATGAAATTGGAACTACAATGGTTTTAATTGAGCATGATATGGGCGTTGTAATGGATATTTCAGACAATGTGGTAGTTTTAGATTATGGTAAAACTCTTGCAGATGGCCCACCCAGTGAAATTAGAGCTAATCAAGATGTTATTGACGCTTATTTAGGAGTTGCACATGACTGAACTGTTATTTTTCGTGGAAGTAGTAGTTGCAGGGCTTCTAGCTGGAACTATGTATTCTCTTGTAGCACTTGGCTTTGTATTAATTTATAAAGCTTCCTCTACTTTTAATTTTGCTCAAGGCGCTATGGTTTTTTTCGCAGTGCTTGCTTTTGTTGGTTTTATGGAACTTGGGCTTCCATTTTTTCTAGCTTTTATTGTAACTATTCTTTTGATGGGCCTTGTTGGCTTTTGTACTGAACGTTTAGTGTTGAAACCTTTAATGAACCAAAGTGAAGATACACTTTTAATGGCTACGATAGGACTAGGTTTTGTATTAGAGGGATTAGCACAGGCTGCTTGGGGTGTTGAGGTAAGACGTTTAGATCTTGGCATAGGTGATTTTCCAATACAGTGGATAATTGATACTTTTGGACTTTTTGTAAGTGCTCTTGATTTAACAGCAGGCTTAGTAGCCGCTTCCTTAATTTTAGGATTATCAATTTTGTTTAAATATACTAAAATGGGTTTAGGATTAAGAGCAGTTGCTGATGACCCTGGAGCCGCAAGTTCTATTGGTATACCCTTAAATAATATTATGCTCCTAGTTTGGACCGCCGCAGGTGTTGTTGCATTAGTGGCTGGTATGATGTGGGGAGCAAGAGCAGGTGTCCAGTTTGCTTTGGTTGATCTGGCGTTAAAAGCTCTACCAGTATTAATCATTGGAGGTTTTTCCTCTATTCCTGGAGCTATTGTTGGAGGATTAATCATTGGGGCTACCGAAAAAGTATTGGAAGTTTATATTGGTCCTTATTTTGGGGGGGCAATTGAAGGTTGGGCTCCTTATGTTCTCGCAATTTTCTTTCTTCTTTATAGGCCAGAAGGTCTTTTTGGCGAAAAAATTATTAGAAGAGTTTAGGATAGGAGTTTTTCTGTGAAAAGTAATAAAATATTTATGGAATATACAAAAAATGATTTAATAAATTTTTTGTTATTAATGATTATATCATTATTAATAATTCCAATTACAGTAAAGTCTGGATATTGGTACTCTTCTATACTTATTCCTTGGTTATGTCTTGCGCTGGCGTCGATTGGTCAACAAATTGTTATGGGATATGCAGGACAGCTAGCACTTGGAGCTGCTGGATTTATGGCTGCAGGTGCATTTGCTTGTTACAACTTGATTTTACGTGTTCCTGATATCCCTTTTTTTGTTGCATTGGCTCTGTCAGGATTAATCGCTGCTGCTTTTGGAATTCTTTTTGGATTACCAAGTTTACGAGTTAGAGGTATTTATTTAATGGTGGCTACTCTAGCATCACAGTTTTTTATTGTTTGGATGATTGATAAATTCGGATGGTTTAAAAATTATGATTCCTCAGGAATTATTACTGCTCAAGATATTGTTATCATGGGTAAGAGTTTTACATCACCATTAGAAATGTATTTGGTAATTGTTTTTGTGGTGACTGTACTTACATTGTTAGCAATAAATATGGCTAGAGGTAGCACAGGTCGTAATTGGATGGCAGTTCGTGATATGGATATTGCAGCGGAATCTATGGGAATTTCACTTTTAAGGACTAAATTACAAGCTTTTGCTATAAGTGCATTTTATTGTGGTGTTGCAGGTGCTTTGTTTGCATTTACATATTTAAAATCTTTAGAACCTGTAGCTTTTGATATAAAACTGTCTTTTAAAATTCTGTTTATGGTCATTTTAGGGGGACTTGGGACAATAAGTGGTGCATTTATTGGAGCTGCTTTCATATTGTTGTTTCCCGTTTTACTTAATAGCATAGGAAATAACGTTTTTCACGGAGCTATCGATGCAACAATTATTTCTTCAATTGAACAAGTTGTTTTTGGAGTTTTAATAATAATTTTTATGATTTATGAACCATTAGGTATGGCTAAACTTTGGGATAATATAAGATTAAAGTTTAAAAAGAAATAATTAGGTGAATTTATTGAGATAGTTTTTTTATGAGTTTTTCTTGGTTAGTTTAAGATACATTAATGACTAAATATTTGGTAAATATTTGGTACACATT
>CAJWIX010000111.1 GCA_913042175.1 uncultured Flavobacteriales bacterium | reverse complement strand
CCATCCCATCCAAGTAGCGTGTAATAGGTTTTATTTTTTTTCTTGACAGGGATTATTTTATAATAAAGTGCACCAAACCAGGAGTTTTGGTTTAAAGTGGCGAATTCTATTTCTGGAACAAGCTTTTGGTAATCTCTTAGCTTAATCACGGATTTATCATTTTTTAAAATCCAGCATTCATAGAACTGAGTTTGATTTTTTTGTTCAATATTCCAATTAAAAAGTCTAAATGATTCATCTGGAGATTTAATGGTGCTCATGTATTTAGATAAACTGTCAAAAGGATAAGAAAAAGCCAATGGATGCTTTATAGTTTTTTCTAAATACGCTTTAAATTCTATGTTATGATATTTTGCTTGTTGAGTGTTTTTTTCAGTTTGCACATTTTTAAGCAAAGAAATAAGGGAATCTTCAAAGACTTTAATGTCTTGAGCAAAAATACCATGAAAAAAAACAACTATTGATATGGTTAAAATCCATTTCATGGAGTGTAATTTATCAAAAAACAGACCAAAATTTAGTTCAAATGTAGACTATCTTTTTTAGCCAATAGATCAATTTCCTCTTCTGGCCAATCTTCATCAGGCACACAACAGTCAACTGGACATACTGCTGCACATTGGGGCTCTTCGTGAAAACCTTTGCATTCGGTACATTTGTCTGTGACTATAAAATAGACGTCCATGTCAACAGGCTCGTTAGCTTCATCTGCATCAACTGTTTTATTGGAATTTTTTCCAGTGTAGTTACCTTTGAGTGATGTTCCTTCAGAGAATTTCCATTCTGCACCTCCTTCATAGATGGCGGTGTTTGGGCATTCTGGTTCACAAGCACCGCAGTTAATACATTCGTCTGTAATTTTTATGGCCATTCTACAATGGTTTTTATTTTTGTACAAATATAGTTATTGGCAATGATTACAAATAATTTTGTTCGAAGAAAAGCTGCTTTAGTCCAACTTGGCTCATCTATGAAGAGTTTCATTGATCATGAGGATTGGCCTGGATATGAAATTGGGGTTGAGAAAGAAATATTCAAAGCATTTCATCAGTCTATTGAATTAGCTAGTGTTAAAAATCCATGGTTCACATCCCAAATGATTCAGAATGCTATAGCTGTTTGGGCTCAACAATTAAGCGAGGAAAATATTAATCAGTGGCTAAACAAATACAATGATTTAGATAAATTGAGTTCTAAAACAGCGCTCATTATATGTGCTGGTAATTTACCTCTGGTTGGATGGCACGATTTTATTTGTTGTTATTTATTAGGAGCAAAAGTACTGCTGAAACTTTCCAAAAGTGATGATGTTCTAATTCCAGAGTTGATAAAGATTCTCACCCTATTTGATGCAGATGTTGAAAATAGCATACAAGTTCTTGAGGAAAAGCCAATGAATTATGATTTGGTTATAGCTACTGGAAGTAATAACACTAATAGATACTTTGATTATTATTTTGGTAAATACCCTCATATTTTCAGAAAAAACAGAACATCCATTGCTGTAATTGATGATCATACATCCACGAGTGATTTGGAAAACTTAGCTAATGATGTTTTTAGTTATTTTGGATTAGGATGCAGGTCTGTAACAAAATTGTACATAAAAAAAGGATTTGAAATAGATAAAATATTTAATGCATTTTACGCTCATAAAGAAATGATGAATCACGTTAAATATATGAACAACTATGACTATAATAAATCTATCTATTTGTTGGAGGAAATACCATTTCTAGATAATGGATTTGTTATGCTTAAAGAAGATGATCAATTGCACTCCCCAGTTAGTGTTCTTAATTATGAATATTATGAACAATTGGATGAATTAAACGAAAAATTAACTATTATTGATAATGAAATACAGTGTAGAGTTGGTTTAAATGGCTTGCCGTTTGGTTCTGCACAAAATCCATCTTTATCAGATTATGCAGATGGAATTGATACAATACAATTTTTAATTGATAATTTAAATTAAGAGAAATGAATGTTCAAGAAATACAAGAAAGACTTAAAGAAGGTAACAAAAGATATGTTGAAGATAAAGAGAACCCAACAAGTGACCAAGGGCTAAGAAATTCATTAACAGGTGGTCAACAGCCATTTGCCATAATTCTAAGTTGTGCAGATTCAAGAGTTGTTCCGGAAATGATTTTTGATTGTAATATTGGCGAACTTTTTGTAGTTAGAGTTGCTGGAAATATTGCCAATATGAGTTCTATGGCAAGTATTGAATATGCAGTTGCTCATCTAAATTGTAAGTTAATATTAGTACTTGGACATGAAAGTTGTGGTGCAGTTACTGCCGCAGTAAATGGTGGCGATAATGGTCCAAACTTAAATCATCTTGTTGATCATATTACTGATGCTGTACAAGCGGGAGAAGGAAAAGAATTAGCAGAAGTTATTAAAATAAATGCAGCTAATAATGCCAAGACACTGGCTTCAAACAGTCAAATTATTGGAGACGCTGTTGCCAATAATAAGGTTGAAATTAAATCAGGTTACTATAATTTAGGTAGTGGAGTAGTTGACTTCTTAGATTAATTTAAGTAAACTTCATACTTATTCTTTTTT
This sequence comes from uncultured Flavobacteriales bacterium, assembly GCA_913042175.1. Lineage (GTDB taxonomy): Bacteria > Bacteroidota > Bacteroidia > Flavobacteriales_D > Parvicellaceae. The sequence goes on along the minus strand of CAJWIX010000111.1, from coordinate 2,975 downwards.
ATTTCCACTGAGATATGCTCTTGAAGGGTTGTAGATAAGGTTAATCCTACCCAATCTGCTCTTATTGGAAACGACCTATGTCTTCTATCTACTAACACAATAGTTTTCATTGAGGAAATATTCATGTTAGTCAAAAATGCTGCTGCATACATTAATGTTTTCCCTGTGTTTAAAACATCGTCTATCAATATAACTTTTTTGTTTTGAAGGCTTGTAGTAGGGGATATAGTAATATTGTCTTTGGTTGGTTCAGTTTTATTTAACTCTATTTTTATTAAATCAATTTTGAATTTAGTGGATAGATTTTTTTGAAAAAATTGAGCTAATTGATACCCCTTTTTACTAACTCCAACTAAAGTGAGTAAATCTTCGTTGTAGTTATCTTCAATAATTTGATGCGAAATACGCTCTAATTTTTTCAATACAGCATCATGGTCTAAAATTAGGTTGCTTCCTTTACTCATTGCATTAAATTAAAATCTTGCCACTAATTTAAGATTTAATCTTCTTGATGTTAAAAAACTGGGAACAGAATACTTTCTGCCACTTACATCATTAATCCAAGTGTAATTGGTTGTATTTGATATGTCAAGTAAATTAAATACCTCAAATGCAATCCACATGGCGTCAATTTTATGAACTATAGATCCTTTGCTGAATTTTGATTTATCAGTTTCTTTATTAATTAAGTCTTTTGAAAATCCAACATCTATTCTTCTATAAAAAGATGATCGCAGTGTGTCAGAGAATCGCTCATTTCCAGGTGGGCCATAAGGTAATCTTGTCCCAAAGAGTATATTAATGTTTAACTTCATTGTACTCCACTTAATGTGTTCAGTGTCCCAATCATCAGGCATTTCATCTTGAAAAAACATTGAAAATGATAATCTTTGGTCTGTTGGTCTTGGTATGAAACCGGGTTGGATTAAAACACTATCCGCAGGAGTGTTGTCTAATGTATAGCCAGGAATAATTTTTTCACCACCAGCATTAAAATAATTATAATATCCATCATCAATAATGTCTTCACTGGTTTGAAGCCAACTAAGTGACGCATAAGATTGAATACCTTTTACGAATTCTCCATTAATTTTTAAATCTACACCTCTTGCGTAGCCTTTTGCATTGTTCTCTCCATAATAATTCACTCTTACATTTTCAATTTCATAAGGAATAATGTCATCTAAAAATTTATAGTACAACTCCGTCCCAGCTTTAAATTTTCTACCCCACATGTTAAAAATCATATCTCCACCAACAACTAAATGAACTGATTTTTGAGCTCTTATCAATGGGTTTAACTCTCCGTTAAGATTTCGAGCTGCTCTAAAAAATGGCGGTTGATAATAATAGCCAGCTGCAGCTTTAAGCGTCATGTTTCTCCTATATGCTGTAGTTAAATCATTTTTATAAAATGCAGGTTTCCATTTTATATTTATTCTTGGAGAGAAAACCGTTTGTTGGTTGAAGGTCCAATGATTACCTCTAAGTCCCATGGTAACAGTAAAATAATGATGGTCTGTAAAGGATGTGTCTTTTTGCTGTTTGCCTTTTGATGAATCATTATAGTAGGTGATATTTACTGTTTTTTCTTTTTGAAACCTAAAACGATGTTGGACATACCCCGAAATTCTTGATGAATTCATGGCTGTATTGGCATGAATTGATTTACTTAATTCTAAGTATTGATATGGTATGTTAATTGAATTCGTATAACCTATGCTATCTTGGGGTTTAGGTGTGTTATACCTTGATGAATCAATGTAATTCCATTCGTTAATTCGGTTTGTTACTTGGTCTTGTTGAATTTTGAACCCCCAATCAGTTTTAGCATTGTTTTGCTGAAAATTCCCTTTGTGGTAGACATTGAATACATTAGCTTCTAACTGATTTCTTGCATGATTCAAAAATGCACCAACACCTCGGTTGTAAGCAACCTCTCCATATTCATCACTACCCAAGTCTCGTTCAAGTTCATCTAAACGATATTCACCAAGTACATCAAAGTATTCAGTTTCATCTGTATTAAAAGTAGAGGCAAAATAGTTTAAGGTTAGCTTTTCATTTACTTTATGTTTAAGAGATAATGCACTCATCCAAGTTTGGAATTGTGTATTTTCTCTACCATCGTAATAAACTGTAAATCTTAATGCTTCATTAATGCTGCCAAAATTTGTTTCCCTATTTTCTGGTTGTACAGAAAAAAGATTGTTGGCAAAATTCCCATAATAGGTTAGTTTAACATCTTCATTAATTTGAAAATTGAAGATTCCTTGTAAGTCCGTAAATCGGGGTTTATATTCTCCTTTAGTATCTAAAGCTCCAAGTAAATAAGCATTAGTTCTGTATCTAAAACCTACATTATAATTAAATCGATTGCTCAATTTATCACCTATTTGAAGTTGAGTTCCTAATAAACTAGTTGTAATGTTTGCCTCAAACTCTTTAGGTTCTTTATAGGTAATATCTAAAACACTAGATAATTTATCTCCATAAATAGCATCAAAACCACCAGCAGAAAATAGAATATTATCAACCATGGAAGGGTTTATAAAGCTTAATCCTTCTTGTTGCCCAGATCGGGCTAAAAAAGGCCTATATACTTCAATTCCATTTACGTAAATTAAATTTTCATCAAAATTACCGCCTCTTACATTAAAGCCAGAGGAGAGTTCATTGTTTTGCCTTACTCCATAACCTATGGACGATAATAGACCTTCAATATTTGAACTCGGTAAAGCTATGTTTGAGGCGTCAATGGTAGGTAAAAGTTCTATAGGTGAGCTCCCAGGGTCTACATATTCAACTTCTAAGGTTTGAAGGGTTTTGCCTTTTAATTTAATGTTAAGATTTAAGTTGTTTTTGGTTGATATTTTCTTTTCAAGTGGCTTGTAATTTACATGTGAAAAATAGATGGTGAGCTTTTTATCTTTTGTAAGTTCGAGCTTAAAACTTCCATCTTTTTTAGAAGACAC
>CAJWIX010000110.1 GCA_913042175.1 uncultured Flavobacteriales bacterium | reverse complement strand
TTTTTCATCATTTATGAAAATATCTGTAAGAAAAGGCCTTGATATAAAACTTAAAGGCGAATCCGATAAAATTATTGCTGATTCAAAAGAAGCTAAAGTAGTAGCGCTCAAACCAACTGATTTTCCAGGTTTAGTTCCTAAAATGCTATTGAAAGAAGGAGAAGAAGTCAAATGTGGTTCTCCTGTATTTTGTGACAAATACAATGACGAAATTAAATACGTTTCTCCAGTAAGTGGAAAAGTTAAAGAAATTGTTCGAGGTGAAAAACGAAGAATTCTTGCAGTTACCATAGACTCTGATGGTAAGATGACTCAATTAAACAACAAGCCAAAGGATTTAGCAAAACTTGATTCTGGTGAAATTAAGTCAGAATTAATGTCTGCTGGCTTATGGCCATTTTTTAAGATGCGTCCTATAGATATTGTTGCCATTCCCAATGATACGCCAAAATCAATTTTTATTTCAGGATTTGATTCTCATCCACTAGCTCCAGATTACGATTTCATTATGCATGGTAAATCTGCAGAGTTTAACGCTGGACTTGAAATAGTGAGCAAATTAACCTCTGGTAATGTTAATTTACAGACTAAATCTAATGCAGATGAGGTTTTTACTTCTGCCAAAAATGTAACAGTTAATTCTGTAAGTGGTCCACATCCAGCTGGTAATGTTGGTGTTCAAATCCATCAAATAGACACCCTTAACAAAGGTGAGGTAGTGTGGTATATCAATCCACAAGATGTAATGGTTATAGGTAGATATTCTCTGACAGGTGCTTATGACGCCTCCAAAATAGTAGCAGTTGGTGGTAGTAACATCAGCGAAAGAAAGTATTATAAAACTATTTCTGGAGCATCTATAGATAGCATCATAGATCAAAAAAATATTAGTGAAAATAGTAGGGTTATTTCTGGAAATGTACTTACTGGAGATCAAGTTTCTTTAGATAGTTTCTTGGGGTTTTATCACCACCAGATAACAGTTATTCCTGAAGGAAACCAACATAAATTTTTTCTTAAAAATGGTTGGTTAAGTGCTGGTTTTGGCAGCTTTTCAGCATCTAGAGCATATCCAACTTGGTTATTGCCTAAATCAAAAAAATATGATTTAGATACCAATTTAAATGGAGAAGAAAGAGCATTTGTAGTTTCTGGTCAATATGAAAAAGTTTTTCCTTTTGATATTTATCCTGTTCAATTGCTGAAGTCCATCATTACTAATGACATTGAAAACATGGAAAACTTAGGGATATATGAAGTTTCTCCAGAAGATTTTGCTTTGTGTGAATTTGTTTGTACATCAAAAGTGAATTTGCAAAAGATTGTAAGAGATGGTCTTGATACCATTTATAAAGAATGTATGTAATTAAAAATTATAGAAGTGAAGTTTCTTAGAAAAATATTTGATAATGCACACAATAAGCTAAATGCTAACGAAAAAACAAAAAAACTTTTTCCATTAGTTGATGCTTTTGATACATTAATGTTTACTCCAAATCATGTTACAAATAAGGGTTCTCATGTTCGTGATGCCATTGATTTGAAACGAACTATGATGTTGGTTATTATTGCATTGGTTCCTTGTTTGCTTTTTGGTATATATAATACAGGTTACCAGTATTACAGAATCCTTCCAGGGCTTGAGCCTACATTTTGGGAGATTGTTATTAAAGGAGCTTGGGTTGTATTACCCCTAGTCATTGTTTCATATTCCTCTGGACTTTTTGTGGAGTTTATATTTGCCATAAGAAATGGACATTCTGTTCAAGAAGGTTTCTTGGTATCTGGAATGTTAATTCCTTTGATTATGCCTGCTGATGTACCCTTATGGATGGTAGCTATAGCAACTATTTTTGCTGTGGTTATTGGTAAAGAAGTTTTTGGTGGAACAGGTATGAATATTTTAAATGTTGCTTTAACAGCAAGAGCATTTTTGTTTTTTGCTCATCCTACTAAAATGTCTGGTAATGAAGTATGGGTAACAGGTTTTTCAGATATAAAAGGTCAAGAGTATGCCTCTTTAGGTAGTAACCTTGATGGTGCTGTTGATGCTTCGAGTGGAGCAACCGCCTTGGGTGATTTAGCTTCCACGTTAAGTGTGTCAACAAATGACCCTATTGCATTAGGTGTAACAGAATCTTTTGCATCAGATGGCGCTTTTAGCTTGATGAATGCCTTTTTAGGTTTTGTTCCTGGTTCTGTTGGTGAAACCTCTGCATTGATGTGTTTAATTGGAGCAGCACTGTTGCTTTGGACAGGCATAGCAAGTTGGAGAATAATATTTTCATTTTTTGTAGGTGGCTTTGTAATGGCTTCTATTCTAAACGCAGTAGGTGGAAGTGTGTATTTTGAACTTCCAGCTTTACACCAATTAATGTTGGGTGGTTTCATGTTTGGAATGGTGTTTATGGCCACTGATCCTGTAACGGCTTCGCATACCAATACTGGTAAGTTTATATATGGGTTTTTAGGTGGTTTCTTGGGGATATTAATTAGAATGGTTAACCCAGCTTACCCTGAAGGTGTTATGTTGGCCATACTAATTGCAAATGTTTTTGCCCCACTAATTGACCACATGGTAATTCAGTCCAATATTAAAAGAAGATTAAAAAGATTAAAAACAGCGTAAAATGGCAGTAAATAAAGATAGCAATGCATATACGATAACTTTTGCTATAATTCTTGTTATTATAGTTGGAGGCTTATTGGCTTTTATTTCCAATGGATTAAAACCATTACAAGACAAAAATTTAAAAAATGAGAAGAAGCAATATATTTTAAATTGTTTACCAGGGAATAAGTTAATTTCAAGAGATCAGGCTGGTACTGAATTTGCTAATTATGTAAAAGAGCGTGTAATTTTAAATTACAACGGTGAACAATTAGAGAATACCTTCATGAATTCTGATCAGTCGTTAGATGATAAAAACCCTAATGATGCATTTAGCATTGACTTGCTTAAGGAATACAAAACCATAAGCAAAAAAGAAGATAGAAATTATCCTTTATTTATATGTGAAGTTAAAGGGGAGAAGTATTATGTAGCTCCAGTAATGGGTAAAGGTTTATGGGCTGCAGTTTGGGGCTATATTGCCCTTGACGAAAATGGAGAAAAAATTGCAGGTGCCGTTTTTGACCACAAGTCTGAAACTCCGGGTCTGGGAGCTGAAATCTCTCAAGATTTTTTCGAAGATCAGTTCATTGGAAAGTTAATTTCTAGTGAGAGTGGTTATAAAGCAATTGAGGTAAATAAACCAGGAAGTCCATTAAATGATTATCAAGTTGATGGTATTAGTGGCGGCACTTTTACAAGTGTAGGTGTTGAAGAGATGATGGAACGTACTTTATCTGTATATCAGAAATACATTAAAAATTTAAATAGATCTTAATCAACAAATTATGGCAGAAGAAACAGTAATCGTTGAAGAGAAGAAAGAAGTAAAGGAAAGAGAACCTTTATTTTCTAAAAAGAATAAAAAATTAATTACCGATCCTTTGGATGAGAATAATCCAGTTACTATTCAGGTATTAGGTATTTGTTCAGCTTTGGCTGTAACAGTTCAAATGAAAGCTGCCGTTGTAATGTCTATTTCTGTATTGTTTGTTTTATTAATGGCCAATATTTCTGTTTCATTAATGAGAAACTTAATTCCTAATAGAATAAGAATTATTGTTCAATTGGTTGTTGTTGCCTCGCTCGTTATTATTGTTGATCAAGTATTAAAAGCATACTTATATGATGTTTCTAAAGAGCTCTCTGTATTTGTTGGTCTAATTATTACCAATTGTATTATCATGGGTAGATTAGAAGCATTTGCCTTGGGCAATAAAGTTTGGCCATCTACATTAGATGCATTAGGTAACTCTATTGGTTATGCTATGGTACTTGTAGTGGTATCTTTCTTTAAGGAATTGTTTGGTTCAGGAAAACTTTTTGGAATTGAAATCTTTGGTAATGCTACTGAAGGTACTGGACTTTACGCCATGGGATACATGGACAATGGTCTTATGTTATTGCCGCCATCATCATTAATTCTCGTAGCTATTTATATATGGGTGCAAAAGATGAGAAACCCAACCTTAATTGAAACACATTAATAAGATAAATTATGGATTTAGTTAATATATTTATAAGAAGCGCTTTTGTAGACAATATGATATTCGCATTCTTTTTTGGAATGTGTTCTTATTTGGCTGTTTCTAAAACAGTAAAAACAGCTGTTGGTTTAGGTTTTGCAGTAATCTTTGTTTTGACAGTTACCATACCAATAAATTACCTCATTGAAAATTATGTACTTAAAGAAGGGGCTTTAACATGGATGGGTGAAGAGTATGCTTCTGTAAACCTTAATTACTTGACTTATATCATGTTTATTGCGGTAATTGCTTCAACAGTGCAATTAGTAGAAATGATTGTGGAGAAAATTTCACCAGCTTTATATGGCGCATTAGGTATTTTCTTGCCTCTTATTGCTGTAAACTGTGCTATTTTAGGTGGTGCATTATTTATGCAGGAGAAACAATTTGCTACCATTGGTCAAGCAACAGTTTATGGTTTAGGTTCTGGTGTAGGTTGGTTTATTGCTGTTGTTTTAATTGCAGCAATTAGAGAAAGGATTCGCTATGCTAATATTCCAGGTCCATTAAGAGGAGTAGGTATGGCATTTTTAATAACAGGACTAATGGGATTAGCTTTCCTTGGTTTTATGGGATTTGAAATTTAAAACTTAAAAAAACTGAAATGACAATATCAACAATTATAATTCCAATCGTAGTTTGTTTAGCAGTTGTACTTGCCCTAACTATGATTTTATTGATAGCTAAATCATATTTAGTTTCATCTGGAAAGGTGAAGATTACCATTAACGGAGAAAAGACTATTGAGGTAGATGGGGGGTCAACACTTCTTACAACTTTAGGGAATGAAGGTATCTTCTTACCATCTGCTTGTGGTGGTGGAGGAACCTGTGTTCAATGTACTTGTCAAGTTCACTCTGGTGGTGGGAGTATTCTACCAACAGAAGAACCTCATTTTTCTAGAAAACAAATAGCTGACAATTTCAGATTAGGTTGCCAAGTTAAGGTTAAAGAAGATATGGAGATTGAAGTGGAAGAAGAGGTAATGGGTATCAAAGAATGGGAAGCTACTGTTGTCTCTAATTATAACGTGGCCACTTACATTAAAGAATTCATTGTGGAAATTCCTGAAGACATGGATTACAAAGCAGGTGGATACATTCAGATTAAAATACCAAAAGGAGAAGTTAAATTCTCTGATATGGATATCAAAGCACATCCAACAGATCACCCAGGTGAACCAGATAAATTTGAAAAAGATTGGGCAGAAGGTAAATTTGCAATTAGAGATTTAGTCATGAAAAATGATGATGAAGTTGTAAGAGCATACTCTATGGCTTCTTATCCAGCTGAAGGTAGAAATATTATGCTTAACGTTAGGGTAGCTGCTCCACCATGGGATCGTGGCAAGGATGCTTGGATGGATGTTAATCCTGGTGTTGCGTCATCCTATATTTTTAATCAAAAGGCTGGTGATAAGGTTATTATTTCTGGTCCTTATGGAGAATTCTTTATCAATCACTCCGAGGCTGAAATGCTTTA
>CAJWIX010000109.1 GCA_913042175.1 uncultured Flavobacteriales bacterium | reverse complement strand
AGTTTTATAATTTAATCGAAGATCCTGGAGAAATTAATAATGTTATTGATGATCCGCAATATGCATCAGAACTTAAAAACTTAAAAGAAAAAATGCTTTCATGGTACCAAGAAACTTGTGATGTTGTTCCATTAAAAGGTGATGAAAGAAATTTTAATTAATATAATTCGTTTTCAATTCTTGTAAGCCAATAGTCGACATCCATTTTCTTGTGACCAGTTAATAACCTCCAAAACTTGACAACATTTATTTTATCAAGTCTATTAGTATCTGCTTCTTGCCAAGGATAGGACCTCATTAAAATATCATTGATAGTTTGATCCTTAGTTTCATCAGTCCAATACAAAGCACGGTTTGGTAAAGGTTGATATTTTTTTTCAGGATCCCATAACAATTCTTGTTTTTCTGTAGGTTGAAGTCTTACTTTAAACATATAACGAATATTTTCTGAAAAATTGACTCCAGCTCCATGCCAAAGACCGCTATGAAAAATACCAATGGTACCAGGTTTACATACTATACTTTTTTGCCCAAGAATATTCTGATATTTTGCAATAGCCATTTCATTAACAATACGTAAGTGTGTTCCTGGATGATACCTTGTTCCACCCATTTCTTTCGTTACTTCAGTTGGAAAATAAAATAATTGAACATCAAAGGTACTTCTTGGATCTATCGTACTATCTTGATGGTTTGCTTGAGACATTTGGCGTTGATTTGCTTGATTAAAATATTTTGTTGGAAATGTTATATGAAGAAATTGGTGATCAACAATTGTATTACTTCCTACTAGACTTGTAATAGCGCCCTCAACTACTTCATTTTTGAAAATTTTATCGAGAGGTGAGTTTTTGGGAAATGCTTCTTTAAGTGGTGTGCCCGCAGGTATTCTTGGAATACTACTGGTAGCTTTAATATTCTTATAAAAATCATTAACACTATCAGCTTTATCAATATCTGTATGACCAATATCATCTAAAAATTCTTTATTGGTTTGTTCATCAATTAATTCATCAAAAAATAAACATCCACTGCTAGCAAATTCTGCCATTTGCTCTGTTGTTAATAATTTTGGCATACTAAAAATCTCCTTCTTCTAATTTTTCAAAAAAAAATTCATGTTTTAAATATGATGTTCTATATTCCTCACCAGGTTGTTCTGGTATAGCTTGACTTGCTTGAAACAATCTCCACCCATCTAATAATGCATCAAGACCAGTAGGATATGGTGGAGTGTCACTGTCTCCAGTCATATGTAATTTTTTTCCGGTACCATCAAAAGTTGCCCAAGAAATAACTTCAGCTTCTAAACTTGGAAACTTTAAATAGAGAACTAAAACTTTTTGTCTTTTTGCCATTTAATAAACTTATACTATTTTCCTAACCCTGCCAATGATCTAACAAAATACTTTTGGAATATTAGGAATACTATTAACACAGGAATTACCGCTATTGTAAGTCCTGCCATAATTGCCCCCCAATCAGATGTCCACTCTCCTCTTAGTTTTAATAGACCTATAGGCAAAGTTTTAAAGTCGTCTGAAGTTAACATTATTAGTGCTAATAAAAATTCATTCCAAATCCAAACAGTTTGAAAAATTGCAGCACTTGCAATAACTGGTCCAGACAGGGGTACAATAATTCTGAAAAATATTTGAAGCTTTGTACAACCATCAATAGTGGCAGCCTCTTCTACTTCTTTTGGAAAATCTAGAAAGAAAGCATAAAAAAGTATAACGGTAAAAGGAATTCCAAATGCAGTAAGAGGCATAATAACTCCAAATAAACTGTTTAATAAATTTAAGTTTGAAACCATCGTATATAAGGGAACAAGAACTGCAGCAGGTGGAATTGCAAAACCTGCTACTATCAATAGATAAACAAATTTATTAATTTTAAAATCGATTCTTGATAGTACGTACGCTGCCATTCCTGAAATTGTAACAATTAAAAAGACGGCAAAAAAAGATACTATGAAAGAATTCAACATAAAACTTCCCAGTCCAACACTTAGAGCTTTTTCAAAAGAAGAAATTCCAAATTGACTAGGAATGCCCAAAGGTTCTAAAAAAATTTCTCTTTTAGATTTAAATGTTGTTAATACCATTACTAAAATTGGCATTAAAACATAGATGCTAAACAGTGTTACAAAACCATAAGCTATTATATTTGCTATTTTAAATCGACTCATTAAGCTTTCCTACTGGATTTAAGTTGTAACCACCCTAAAAATAATGCGATGATAAGAAGTATTACAGATAATGCGTTGGCGTATCCCATATGAAGCAAATTGAATGCTTGTAAATAAATGTAAGTACCTAAAACTTGAGTTGCATTGGATGGCCCTCCTTGAGTAAATACAAAAATAAATTCAAAAACTTTAAATGCCCCGATGGTTGTTATCAAAATTGCAACAATCAAAACATTTCTAATCATTGGAAGCGTAATATACCAAAAAGCTTTAACTCCAGTTGCACCATCTATTTCAGCTGCATCATACACCTCTTTAGAAACTCCTTGCAGACCAGCAAGAATTAAGACCATCATGAATCCTGTATTTTGCCATGCAGCTGTTATCATTATCATCCAAATTGAAATATTAGGATCTCCTAACCACCCCTTAGACGGTGTTGATAAACCAATAGATTTAAAGATAGCATTTAATATACCAACATTTGGGTCATAGATTATTAACCAAATTAAACTCACTGCAACTGATGATATGACCATTGGAGTAAATATTATGGTTCGAAAAATTACCCTTCCATATTTTATTCCTCTATCAAGAATTGCTGCTAAAATTGTTCCAACACCTACCTGAAGCACAATTGAAGCAAAAACTATTATAAAGTTATTTTTCAACGCTACCCAAAAATATTCATCCTGCGTTGCTTTAACGTAATTCCCAAAGCCAACCCATTTCCAATTGTTCATTGAAGTAAGGCTGTAGCTATAAAATGATCCTACAATTGTACCTATGGCAGGAATAAAGATAAAAATCGTACAAAATATTAAAGCCGGTACAAGAAGTATAGTGGCTGATACTTTGTCATTTGACAAAGAAAAACTATTTGTTTGTGTATTATTTTTGTTCATAAAAAATTTCGGCTATTAAGAAATAGCCGAAATTAATAAAATATTTACATCGCTGCTTTAGCTTCTAAAGCAACCTGCCTAATAAAATCCATAGCTTCTTGTGGAGTCTTCGTTCTATTTAGAATTTCAGTACCCATATCAAGATAAGCATTTGAAACATTAGCTTCTAATAAAACATCCAAAACATTTACGTGACCTGTTTTGTCTGCAATATCATTAACATAAAAATTAAACCAATGAGTTGGATTACTCATTTCGCCAATTTTTGTTGGATTAGAAGGCATGAAACCCATTAGTTCAGCTGCTTGCAATGCCATATCATCTGAAACCATAAACGAGGCAACATGTGCTGCAATTTCAGGATGTGCGGTTTTTGCTGATACCATCATACCAGATGGAACAAGGAAACCTACAGTTGCTGCACCAGCACCACCAACTACTTCTGGGAATCTAAAATAGCTAAAGTCAGAAAAACCTTCACCATTAAAGATACCTCCACACCATGTACCACAATAAATCATTGGTGAAATTTGTGATGCAAACATTGATCTTGTTAGATCTGGATGTGTAGCGTTTGGAGCATCTTGGAAACAACCTGCATCTTGCAGATCTACAACTTTTTGCCAAGCCTCAACATACGCTGGGTTAGTGAATAACTCATCTTCTGATGCAGATAAGTTATAATCTGCCGCAGTATTTTCTTCACCTACAACTCTTTGGTTTAACATAGTTATAACGTGATTGAGTTTCCATCTTTCTGAGTTTCCTAGAGGCCATGGAACAATAGATGAATCAATTGCTCTAATATCTCTACAAAGATTTAATAAGTCATCAAATGTCTTTGGTACTGCCAAACTGTTTGCTTCAAAAAAAGCAGGGTCATAGTGAAAATATTTTGAGACTGAAGTATTTGGTACTCCATATATTTTACCATTAACAGCAGTTGTGTTTGATAATCCTTCACTAATGTAGTTACCATATCCACCTTCAACATTTGCGTAAGGAGTTATATCTAATGCTAATCCCGCTCTTGCTAAACGAGCACTATCTTCCCCAAACCAGTTAAAGAATACGTCTGGTCCATCATTACCATTTAAGGCCACTTGAATTTGAGTTTTGTAAGCTTCATTTTCAAATGTTTGTAAAATGATGTTTACATCAGGATTAATTTTTTTGTATTCTTTATTAAGATTATCATAAAATTCATCCTGTCCGTTCCTACCACTTAAATCCCATATTGTTATATCAACAGCATAACTTGAAGTTATAAAACCAAATGATAAAAATAATGAGAAAATAAATAAGTAAATTTTTTTAGTAATAAATTTTAAAAAATTCATTTTTCCTCCCAAATTATTAAAATGATGAATTTAATCTAGCCGATATAGAAATTTATACAATAATTTAAAATGGCAATTTTTTTTTAAAACAAAGATATTTTCCTAGGATTTCTAGTATTTTTTAGAAATAATTTTTTAATAATTCTTCAGGAGGATCATAAGTTTTAATTTCTTCCAACATGATATTTTTATATTTAGTCATTAAGGCAATATCATTAACTGGGCTTAATTGACCTGGATCTTTTTTTAAATCATAAAGTGCACATTTAGTATCTTCTAAAGATTTATGAGGATCAGTCTTTCGAAGTATTCTGTTTACTTTCATTACTGGTATGTTCTTAGTAAAATCAAAAGGCTCATGCATAGTTGCTGTTTGTAACTCTTCATGTGAAAAAAATTGTCTCATATTTGTAGGCATTAAAGTATATTGAAATCTACTTCTATCATACTGATCAAAATTTTCAGGATAGTGAAAATACGAATATTTTCCATCAGAGATATTAATTCCACCGCCCCAATATCCATACAAAGCAAAATAATCATTTTCATTATCTTTATCTAAAAAATTTAAAATGGACTTACCTTTTACTTCTTTAGGAACATCATGGCCGTGCATTGTCATAAACGTAGGCATCAGATCAATATTTTGTGTTACAACATTTCTTTGTTCACCAGAATGATCTTTAAATTCAGGATGATAGAAATAGAACGGAATATTGGCAATTTCATTATATAAAGGCATTCTATTTTTAGCCCACCAATCATGTTCTCCGAGCATAAAGCCATGATCAGTAGTTAAAATCAATGCAGTGTCATCCCATAAATTATTTTTATCAAAATAATCTAAGACAGTACCTAACAAGTAATCACATAAACCAATTAAAGCAATGTAGTTGGCTTTTAATTCCGCAACTTCATCATCTGTTTCTTTAACTCTGTCATATTGAGGCCAATCTAATCTTGGACCTTTGTAATTAGTTTTTAATTTTTCTCTAAAGCGTTCAGGTGCAAAGAAAGGTTCGTGTGGATCAAAAGTTTCCAATTGAAGAAACCAGTTATCAGCATCTTTATTGATATTAATAAAATCTAATCCAGATTGAAAGCATTTGACTGAAGGAAAATCTTTTTCTTCTTTAATAAACTCACTATTGATTGCGTAATGATAATAACCTGTTTCCCTATCAGTTAAATTTAATT
>CAJWIX010000108.1 GCA_913042175.1 uncultured Flavobacteriales bacterium | reverse complement strand
AAAAGTGATCCAGAAAAATTATTTTCACTCCTAATAACAACACATGCACATTGATATTTTTTATATACATCAGGAGTAATACCTAATTTAGCTGAATGATCCCAACTGACTAGTTCACACCAATTTAAATATACTTTATTATTAACATGTCCTAAAATATCAATATCACTCTCTTTTATGGTGAACTTTAAAATATGAGGGTTACTAAAATCCCATTTTAAATCTTTTATATTAACCAACTCTCAATTCCTTAGGTAATTTAAAAGTTACATTTTCATTTCCTAAACTGAGCTCTTCAATCGTAACTTGATAAAATTCTGCAAATTTATTAATTACATTTTTAACCAGTATGTCAGGAACCGATGCGCCTGAAGAAATACCAATTGACGTCATAAGCTCATAGTCTTTTACATTTAGATTAACTTCGTTTTCCAAGAGAATTGAGTTCTCACAACCTGCATTTTTTGCAACTTCCACCAAGCGATTAGAATTAGATGAATTACTTGATCCAACAACTATAAAAGCATCACACATTTGAGCGTATTCTTTTATTGCTTTTTGACGATTTGAGGTTGCATAGCAAATATCTTCTTTTGGAGAAGAAATTATTTTAGGTAATCGAACTTTTAATGCTTCTATTATTTTTTTTGTATCATCGAGTGAGAGTGTTGTTTGAGTTAAATAGGCAAAATTATCATTGTCATTTATAGACAGTTTCATCACATCACTTACCGTTTCAACAAGTTCTATGCTGCCGCTTGGAAGCTGGCCCATGGTTCCTATTACTTCAGGGTGGTTTTTATGTCCAATAAGAATAATGCGGTAACCCAATTCAAAAAACTTCATAGCTTGAACATGAACTTTGGTTACAAGTGGACATGTTGCATTAATAACTATTTTATTTTTTTTATTTGCATGTAGCTCAACATCCTTTGAAACACCGTGAGCGGAAAAGATAAATGGACGATCTGGGGGCGCATCATTAATATTATCTAAAAAAACTGCACCCTTATCACTCAATTCATCTATGACATATTTGTTATGAACAATTTCGTGATTCACATAAACTGGTGGGCCATATTTTTTGATTGCTAGTTCAACTATTTCAATTGCGCGGGTAACGCCAGCACAAAATCCACGAGGTGATATTAAATATATTTTCTTACTAGTTTTCATACTGTTTTAATTTATAAAAGAAGGTATATATTTTTCCATATGAATTTAGAAGACAGAATTGAAATATTTGGCAAGATTTTAGTAAACCATCGTATTAAAGTAATATTAGGCAGTTTATTAATCATTTTCACAATATCATTCGGTATGAAATTCCTAGAAACGCCCTCAGGATATAGGGGCTTTGTTGAGGAAGATTTTAAATACTACAAAGATGTGCTGGATTTAGAGGAAAAGTATGGAAACATAGATGTTCTGACTTTTGTTGTTAAACCAGAAAAGGGTAACATATTTCAAAAAGATGTATTAAGTCTTATTCATGAACTCACTGAAATTTCCTGGCAAACACCATATTCGTCAAGAGTAAGCTCAATTACAAACCATCAATACACTACAGTAGACGGCGATGACATATCAATAAGTGATTTTGTTCATGATGTTGACTCATTAAGCACAAATGAAATTGCAAATTTATATAATGCTGCAGTTTTAGAGGACGCGGTTGTAAATTTTGTGATGTCTGAAAGTGGAAAAATAGGTTTAGTTAATATTAATCTTGAAATGCCTGAAGATATTGCTTTCCAGGAACCAATTTCATTTGCCTGGGAACAAAAAAATTATTTTGAAGACAGATATGAAGACATATTTGTTGGTGTAGCAGGCTCTGCTCAATTTTCACATAATTTTCAATCTACCTCGGAGTCTGATGCATCAAAAATGTATCCAAGTTTTTTACTGCTGATAATTATCTTAACTTATATTTTATTGAGATCTGTCGTAGCTTCAATAATTTCACTAATTGTAATTATGTTGTCTATTCTGCCATCACTTGGAGCTGCTGGATGGCTTGGGTTTGAAGTACAACCCCCACTTATTACTGCACCAATAATTATACTTACAATATCACTAACGCATGCCATACATATGTTGTCAATTGGTTTGACTAACATGACTGAGGGAATGACAAAGAATGATGCTATTATTGAGAGTTTAAAAATAAATTTTGTACCGATATTTCTTACAAGTTTCACAACGGCTGCAGGTATCGCAGGTATTAACTTTGGGGATATTCCTGCTTATAGCGAAATGGCTAATACTGTTGTAATTGGCGCAGGTATTGGTTTTATTTTAAGTGTGACGATGCTTCCAGCTATGTTTTCTTTACTTCCAATCAATGCAAGAAAAAGAAAAAGTTATGTACTAGAAGTTCTAAAAAACCTAGGTGAATTAATTTATAAATTTAAGGAGAGGTTCGTTATTGTAATAACTGCAATTTGTATAGCAGTTTTTAGTTTATTACCAAATTTACATTTTGATGACTATTTTAGTACTTATTTCGATAGAGTTCCTGAATGGCTAGAAGTGAAAAATACTGTTGACCCTGAATTTGGAAGCTCTTTTTATATATTTTCTGATATGCAATCAAATGAGCCGGATGGTATAACAAATCCTGAATACCTTAAAAAGCTTGATGAGTTCGAAAGTTGGCTCCTTACTCAACCTGAAGTAGCTGATGTATCTACTATTTCAGATGTTATTAAGACTTTACATAAAAACATGAATGGCGGCTTGAATGAGTATTATGCAATTCCTGACAATAAAGCACTCATTGCGCAGTATCTGCTATTGTATGAGTTTTCAGTGCCATATGGGATGGATTTAAAAAATCAAATGACTGCGGATAAATCAGATTCTAGAATTCTTATCAGAACAAATAACTCTACATCAATGGAGTCAGTTGCATTCAATGCACGTGTGGATGAATGGGTTAATGAAAATATTTCACCTTTTAGTACAAATGGTGTTGCTGGGATTCCAATTATGATGCCACAACTATTTGTTGAAAACACAAGAGGGTTAGTAATCGGGCTTTTAATCTCTTTTACGTTTATAATTATGGTTGTTGGAATTTCTCTGCAAAGTTTTAGGTACGGCATAATAAGCATTGTTCCAAATATTATTCCTTTTGTACTTGGTTTCGGTCTTCTTACTCTTGCCACTGATATGGTAACGGCCGCTCATCAATTTGCTGTTCTTATTTCAATAGGCCTTGTAGTTGACGCAACTATCCACTTTTTATCAAAATATAAAAAAGCTCTTGCAATAAATTTACCCCCAAGAGAAGCAATACAATATTGTTTTAGATTTGTTGGTTATCCTATAATTGTTGCATCAATTTGTCTTTTTTCTGGGTTCTTATTTTTAACACAATCAATGTTCTACTATAATTTTATAATTGGTGGGATGTGTGCTTTGATAATTATGATAGCTTTACTCATTGACCTATTGCTTTTACCGGCTTTGCTTTTAATATTTGGAAAAAAAGTTTAAAATGAAAAAAATGAAATTTGCAAAAATTATATTTATCATATTTGCCCTTTTTCCATTTTATCTCAGCGCGGAAACAGCTGAGGAACAGGGGCTCAGAATAGCTAAAGCATCATATGAAAATGGCAGAGGCTTTACTGACATGGTGTCAGATCAATTGATGATACTTATTGATCCCAAAGGTAATGAAGTAACACGCGAAGTATCAGGTAAAACACTTGAGAATTTAGATCCAAACGATGGTGATAAAAGCTTGACTTACTTTAAAACTCCCAAAGACGTAGAGGGGACAGTTATGCTGTCACATACACACATAAGTGACGATGATGACCAATGGCTATATTTGCCTGCTCTGGGTCGAGTGAAAAGAATTTCTTCTAGTAATAAATCAGGAGCATTTATGGGCAGTGAGGTGGCTTTTGAAGATTTTTCGGGAACTGACTATAGAAAGTACGAATGGAAATTTCTTGGTGAAGAAATGGAAAATAATGAGACTTTTTATAAGTTAGAGTCTTATCCTAATTATGAAAATTCAGGATATTCAAAAAGAATTTCACTTATTGATAATTTAAATCGAACATACAAAGTAGACTTTTATGACAGAAAGGGTGAACTTTTAAAGACGCTG
Source organism: uncultured Flavobacteriales bacterium (assembly GCA_913042175.1). Lineage (GTDB taxonomy): Bacteria > Bacteroidota > Bacteroidia > Flavobacteriales_D > Parvicellaceae. The sequence goes on along the minus strand of CAJWIX010000108.1, from coordinate 1,572 downwards.
TATTTAGAGGATTATGTTTTGTACAAAGATAAAATTTGGATGGCAAATACTATGAAAGTAGAAAATATCCAAAACAAAAATATAACTATTTTCAAATGGCTAAATAGAGAGTTAGATGTAGGCATCAATAAAAAAGATTTTGAGAAGTCTAGCATATTGCGACTAGCAGATTAGCAGTGCTAAAAAAATATATTATTTCGTTTCTTTTTGTATTTTTACAATATTTAGTCGCTTCACAAAATGCAGCAGCTATTGATTATAAAGCTTATGGATTTATTCAACCTGAGATAACCACGTTTTTTAATGGGGATGGAAGACACGATCAATCAAATTCTAATCAATCAATTTTTGTAAAAGGAACATTCATTACCTACTTAAATAATGGAGATCAAAAAATTACAATTAACACTACTGGACGTATAGATGAGAAAGATAGTGAACGCAGTTATATTGACTTTCAAAAATTTAAGTATGAGCAATATTTTGATGACATAACTCTAAAAATTGGGAATGAACTAATTTTTTGGGGTGTAAACGAAAGTTTTAATATTGTTGATATAATCAATCAATCAAATTTAGCTGAAGATATTTCTGGAACAAAAAAATTTGGGCAACCGATGATTTCATTAAATTATAATCATTCATATGGTAACTTTGATTTATTCATAATGCCATTTTTTAAGGAAAGGATTTTTCCAGGAAGAAATGGAAGACCCAGGCTAGCTCTCGAAGTTGATAAGAGCACAGTTGCCTATGAGTCTTCATCAAAGAAAAATAAAATTGACGCCGCTGTTCGTTATTCCACAGTTTACGATGATTACGATATTGGTATAGCTCATTTTTACGGAAATAACAGGTCTCCGGAGCTCAACGTAAATCCTTTGTCTCAAAAATTAGATGCTTACTATCCTATTTTATCTCAAACTAGTTTAGATATTCAATCAACGAAAGGTGCATGGTTATACAAACTTGAGACACTTACTGCAAAAAATGGCGAAGAACGGCACTTTGGAATAGCAGGAGGGACAGAGTACACTATTTATGGTTTGAGAGAAACCACAAGTGATTTAGGAATTATAGTTGAATACACATTTGATGACAGAAATGACTTTGCTTTCAATAATGAAGGAGTCTTAGCATTAAGATGGACAAAAAATGATATAAAATCAACAAGCCTACTAGCTGGTTTAGTCGCTGATATGAGTGGAAGTTCAAATAGATTTTTCGCTGAATTTGAACAACGCATTAGAGATGATCTCAAAGTATTTATAGATATGAGTATCAACGGAGAGATTGATGCTGATGATTTTACATATGCGTTTGAAGAAGACTCTCAGCTAACATTAAAAATTGCAAAATATTTTTAAATTCTAATATCTCTGCTATTAATTTTATTAAAAGACTCTTGATCTAAATTTAAATATTTTTTTTCATCTCCTGAAGCAAAATAAATTGGATCTTGAATTTTTGTTGGGTCATAACCATCTTTTACTAAATCAGTTTTCTTATACTTGAACGTCCCAGTTTTTTCTATTTCTGGACTTATCCTAATAAATACTGGCACACTATAAG
>CAJWIX010000107.1 GCA_913042175.1 uncultured Flavobacteriales bacterium | reverse complement strand
ACCAAGTAGGTCAAACTGGAAAGGTTGTTGCTCCAAATCTATACATTGCTGTTGGAATTTCAGGCGCAATACAGCATTTAGCTGGTATGAAAGACAGTAAAGTTATTGTTGCTATTAATAAGGATGAAGATGCACCTATTTTCCAAGTGGCTGATTACGGTGTTGTAACTGACCTTTTTGATGCTGTTCCTGAACTTGATAATAAAATTTAAATTTGGATTGTTTTGAAATAATTATTCTGAGTTTGTAATGACCGTTAATTTAGCAATTATCGGTATTGGAAGAATTGGGAAAATCCATGCAAACTCTATTTTTACTAACCCAAATGCTAGACTAGTAGGTTTTTTTGATGAGAATAACTCTGAAATAAAAAATTTTTCTGAAAAATATAATTCTGATTTTCTTGATATTAAAACCATAGAAAATGATCATAATATTGATGCAGTTGTAATATGTTCTCCTACTGACACGCATATAGATTTAATAAAAAAGTTTTCAAACTCTGGTAAAGCTATTTTTTGCGAAAAACCGATCGATCTTGATGTAAACAAAACAATAGAGTGCATTGACTTTTTAAATAAAAATAAGTCCCAATTTATGATAGGCTTCAACAGACGATTTGATATTCACTTTAAAGCACTTAAACAGCATATATTGGAAGGAAAAATTGGAAATATAGAAACTGTAAATATTATTTCTAGAGACCCTGAACCTCCAACTAAAGATTATATTTCTCGATCAGGTGGAATTTTTAAAGACATGACAATTCATGACTTTGATATGGCTATTTTTTTGTTAGGAGAATTACCCAATAGAGTATTTGCATCTGGTTCAAATCTTTTTCACAAGGATATTCAAGATGAATATGATTTTGATACAGCAAGTATTATTTTATCAACAGAATCTGGAAAACAAATAACAATTAATAACTCCAGAAGAGCATCTTATGGCTATGATCAGAGAATTGAAGTTCATGGATCTCTGGGAATGATTTCATCTGAAAATCAAAGGCCATTGTCTTTAGAAATAGCATCAAAAGAAGGTTTCACAAAGCAACCATTACATTATTTTTTCATGACAAGATATAAAGAGGCCTACAATGAAGAGATGAAATACTTTATAAATGCATTGAAAAATAAAGAAGATCTACATCCCAATGAAAATGATGCTCTTAATGCATTAATTATCGCAGAAACTGCAATGAAATCAGCAAACTTAAATAAAAGTGTAAACATAGAATATCATTATTAATTTAATTAATGTTTGATATCAATCCACTGCCTATTTACAGAAGAAGCATCAATTGAATCCATAACTCTTTCTATTGCCAAACCATCCTCAAAATTTGGCCAAGTATCAGTATTGTTTTCAATTGCTAATAAAAGACCCTGTAACTCACAGATTTTTACATCCATAAATCCCAGGCCATGCCCTCCATTTGGTAAAAAAGATGAATAAAATGGATGCTCAGGACCTGACAAAATTGTTCTAAATCCATTGCAAGAGCTGTCATCAGACTTTGTATATAACTTTATTTCATTTAACCTTTCTTGATTGTACATTATTGTTCCTTCAGTGCCATGAATTTCCCAAGTTAAACCACATTTTTTCCCCCAAGATACTCTACTTGCACCAATATGACCCTTAACCCCATTATCAAAATGAACTAAAGCAGAAACCATATCATCATTATCTACTGGCTTTAATTTATTATCTTCCTTAGGATCTTGTCTCAATTTATGTACGATATTTATATCGCCCACAACTTTAGAAATTTTTGAGTCAATTAAAAAATGTGCAACACTTATTACATGACTTAAGATATCGCCATTTGCACCTGTACCAGATAGTTTCTTTGACATTCTCCAAGACCAAGATTTTTCTTGGTCTGCTTCATTATCAACGTCATACCGACAGAAAAAGCCTGCTAAATTGCCTAATTTGCCTTCCTCAATAATCTTTTTAGCATGTAAAACAATAGGGTTTTTTGTATAATTATATCCTATGATAGTTTTGCTTCTGCTGATTTTTGACGCATTTACCATTTCAACACTATCGTTTAAAGAAGAAGACATAGGCTTTTCACACCAAACATGCTTTCCGATTTTTAAAGCAGATAAAGAAATTTCTGCGTGAGTATTATTTGGTGTACATACTGAAATAAGGTCAACTTTTGGATCATTTACAACCTCTTGCCATTTATCAGTATATCTTGCAAAGCCAAGGTCAGTTGCACGATTTTTTGCTCGAGAAGGACTTAGGTCACAAACAATTTCAAGCTTTGGCCTTAGTGAAGTCCCAAAAACTGAAGCTGAAGAACTATAAGCTATAGAATGAGCTTTACCCATAAACCCCGTTCCAATAACGCCTACCCCTATGCTTTTCATATCAATTTCTCCAATAATAAAAATTTTTCTTTGATGCTTAAATTAAAATATTGAAAAAAAATAGGATAATTTAAAAAAAATATGAAATTTTTCTTGATACAAAATTCATTTTTTTTATATTTTAAACTTAATTTTATTTGAAATCTAAACTTATTTAGATATGTATAATATAAAATTTAACCAACTTAAAATTATTATTTGAGGGAGAAATAATATGAAAAAACTTTTAACTTTAATTGTATTTATGATTGCCTCTGTGACTGCAAATGCAGGCGATCATAAAGCAAATATTGTGGTAGTAACACATGGTTCTGACACTGATGCATTTTGGGGTGTTGTAAGAAATGGTGTTGAAGCTGCTGCAAAAGACACTGGTGCAGCAGTTCAGTATAGAAATCCTCCAACTGGGGATCTGAATGAAATGGCTTCTTTAATTGAAGCTGCAATAGCACAAAGTCCAGATGGTATTGTAGTATCAATTCCAGATCCTGACATTCTAGGTGGCCCGATCAAAGCTGCGGTAGCAGCAGGTATTCCTGTAATTTCAATGAATTCTGGCGCTGGAGTTTCTAAAGGATTGGGAGCTATTATGCATGTTGGTCAACCAGAATATGAAGCTGGCCTTGGCGGTGGTGAGAAATCTAAGGGATTAGGTGGCAAAAATTCTGTATGCTTTAATCATGAACCTTTTAATACAGCTTTGAAAGACAGATGCCAAGGCTTTGCTGACGGTATTGGTGAAAGCTTAAATATGGTTGAAGTATCAACAGATTTTGATGATATTAAAAATACTGTTATAGCTCATATGTCTTCAAATCCAAACACTGGTGCTATAATGGCAGTTGGTCCTACAGGTTGTGACCCAACTATTGCAGCATTAAAAGAAATGGGTAAATCTGGTGATGTTGTGCTTGGTTGTTTTGACTTAGGCCCAGCAATTGTTGATGGAATTATAGACGGCACAGTTGCTTATGCTATTGACCAACAGCAATTTCTTCAAGGATACATTCCAGTTGCAGTTCTTCATTTAAATCATAGAAATGGAACTCTTCCTGGTAATTCAATCAATTCAGGACCAGGTTTTGTAACAAAAGCTAACGTGGAATTAGTTAAAAAATTAGCTGGTGTTGAAAGATAATTAAATATCTTTAAAAATTTTATGGTAATCTGGCAAATGATATTTGCCAGATTATTTTTTATGAGGTTTTAAATGGCTTCTAGGGATGAAAGAATAAGGGAAGTTGGCTTCTTTAAGAATGCCATTTCAAGGCCAGAACTAGGTTCTGTTTTTGGTTTAATTATCATAATTATAACTTTTATGATTTTAACTTCTCTGAGCGGCACTTTCTCTGCTATGTGGGTTAGACCTATAGGAATACAGGCTTGGGTAGAGCTTGCAGCATTTGTTGGAATTCTTGCAATAGGCGCTTCCCTTTTGATGATAGCTGGAGAATTTGATTTGAGTATGGGCGCTAACGTCGCTCTTGCTGGGCATAGCTTTGCTCTTTTACTCTTATTTGGTGTTCCTATTGAATTAGCAATTCTTTTAACTTTTATTGAGTTAGCTTTTTTAGGATTTATAATAGGAACTATTGTAGTTAGAACTGGCCTGCCAAGTTTTATAGTAACTTTAGCCTTTTGGTTCGCCTCAAGGGGTTTGGCAGTCTTTTTAAGCCAAACTTTTATGAATCAGTCAAGGCTTTCAGTAAAATCAATTATAAAGCCTCCACCAGGTGGCGGAGAAGATCCCACATTAATAGATAATATTTTTGCTTTTGATAGTGCTTTTGGATTACCTTTTGATGCTGAAGTGTACTATTTTATTATTCTTATTATCTTCATTGCTTATCTTCTGCACAGAACGCAATATGGAAATTGGATTTACGCATCGGGAGGAGACCCCGTTGCAGCGCGTGCTACAGGTGTACCAGTAGCCAATGTAAAGATTAGTTTATTTATGATTTCAACTTCTTTAGCATGTCTCTTAGGAATATTAACAGTTATGACTTCAGGAGCATCTGACCCAAAAGCTGGTGACTTTAGAGAACTTCATGCAATTGCAGCAGCTGTTATAGGAGGTTGTGCATTAACAGGTGGATACGGTTCTGTTGTTGGAGCTGCATTTGGCGCTTTTATTTTTGCTATAGCCAGTAGAGGTATTAATTTTGTTCCCTTTATTGATAATAATTTGTTTCGAGTTATGCTAGGCCTGCTCATTTTAGGGTCAGCCCTATTAAATCAATACTTGAGAGATAGAGTTTTAAAAGGATAATGGAACCTTCAATAAAATTTAATAAAGTATCAAAATTTTTTGGAAATATAATTGCTCTTAAGCATATATCCTTCACAGTTTACAAAGGTGAAATTACTGCTTTACTAGGAGATAATGGTTCAGGAAAATCAACACTTATAAAATTACTTTCTGGTGTTTACTCACCAGATGAGGGTGAGATTTTGTTAGATGGTAAACCAGTTAAATTTAAGTCTCCTAGAGACGCAGTTTCATCTGGAATAGGAACTGTTTACCAAGACCTTGCATTACAACCGTTAATGAGCGTTACAAGAAATTTTTTCTTAGGAAGAGAAATTAGTAAGGGTTTATCATTAGACTTCCAAACAATGGATAATATCACAAAAACTGAAATGGCTAAACTCGGAATTGACGTTGCTGATCCAAGTCAACCCATAGGCACTATGTCAGGAGGGCAAAGACAAACACTAGCTATCTCAAGAGCTATTTATTTTGGAGCAAAGGTATTAATTTTAGATGAACCAACTTCAGCATTAGGTCAAAAGCAACAGCTAGAGGTTTTAAAAACTATATCTAAAGTAAAAAAACTAGGCAATATAGCAATAATTTTTATAACTCATAATGACATGCATGCGAAACTTCTTGGAGACAGATTTGCTTTTTTAAATAGAGGGAAAGTTTTAGCAAGTGGAAGCAAAAAAGAGATTGATATGAGTAACCTCCGAACTCTCATGGCAGGAGGTGATGAGCTAGCAAAATTGGAAAATGAACTAAAAGCATAAAGTAATTTTATTTAAATGAATTTTGATGAAAATGCTCTTGATGTAATTTGTATTGGACGTTCCTCAGTTGACCTTTATGGAGATCAGATTGATGGAAAACTTGAAAATATGTCCTCATTCTCTAAATATGTTGGTGGTAGCCCAACTAATATAAGTATTGGATGTTCTAGACTAGGATTGAAGTCAGCGTTAATTACTAAAGTAGGTAATGAACATATGGGACGGTTCATTATTGAACAACTCCGTTGTGAGGGAGTTGACGTATCAAATATAAAAACAGATAAGGACAGATTAACAGCTCTGGTAATATTAGGTATCAGAAGCCAAGATCAGTTTCCTCTAATTTTCTTCAGAGAAAATTGTGCTGATATGGCTTTATGCGAAGATG
>CAJWIX010000106.1 GCA_913042175.1 uncultured Flavobacteriales bacterium | reverse complement strand
AGCACGATCTGTAGAACCCGTTGGTGTATAAACCACGACAACTTCAGCACCTGAAACAGGACCTGAGCTATCGGTTACATTACCCTTGATTGACGCTCTAACGTCAACTTGTGATACTGCAAACAACGAAACTATCGCTAGACTAAGCGAAAAAAGAATTTTCTTCATAAAATACCTCTCAACATCGATACTTGTTCTATTTTATAACTAAAGAAGAAGAAGAGTTAACAGTTATGTGAAATTCTTGTAACTATTTTTTAATTTTAATTAAATCAAAAGTTAAATATTTTTTTAAAACCTTTGGAATATGTACGCCTACTCCATTTTCAAAATAATTTTCTAATATAGCTAAAAGCGTCCTTCCAACTGCTAAAGCTGAACCGTTTAGAGTGTGGGGATACGTTTTTGTTGAACCATCAACAAATTTTGTATTCATTCTTCTGGTTTGAAAGTCTCTGAAGTTACTACATGACGAAATTTCTCTAAAACATTTTTGTGAAGGCAGCCATACTTCCAGATCAATTGTTTTAGCCGCCGAAAACCCTAAATCACCTGAACATAAAACAACTTTTCTGTACGAGAGTTCTAATTTGTCTAGAATTTTTGATGCATGACTAACCAATTCATCAAGTGCTTTTTCTGACTCATTTGGGTGAACAAACTTAACCAATTCAATTTTTTCAAATTGATGTTGGCGAATCATTCCTCTGGTATCTTTGCCATAACTACCTGCTTCAGCTCTAAAACATGGTGTGTGAGCAGTCATTTTGATGGGAATATCATCAACTGAAATGGCTTCATTTCTAAATACATTAGTTAACGGTACTTCGGCAGTTGGGATTAGATATTTACCCTCACCTACTGAAAATTGATCATCTTCAAACTTTGGTAGTTGACCAGTACCAATCAAACTTTCTGAATTCACTATATAGGGGACATAGTATTCCTCATAGCCATTTGATGCTGCTTCATCAAGCATAAATCTTATTAATGCACGTTGAAGTTGCGCTAATTTCCCTTTTAATACTACGAACCTCGATCCACTTAATTTATTAGCTGTATTAAAATCTAATAGTTCTATTAACTCACCAATTTCCACGTGATCTGGGCCATTGTCAGATTGTTTATAGATAATTTTTTCAAGCTCAAGATTGGAAGATTCATCTGTGCCTTCTGGAACGTCATCATCAGGAATGTTAGGTATCAATAGTAATTCCTTTTCAAGATTACTATTTAAGACATCAAATTCCTCTTGTAAAATTTGAATTTCATTTGATAGCTGTTCTGATTGTTTTTTCTGCTCATTTATAGATTCACCTTTTTGAGCTAATGTTCCAATTTCTTTTGATAGTACATTTTTTTTATTTTTAAGGTCGTCAAGTTTTACTTGAATATTATTTTTAGATTCATGCTTAGATATAATTTCATTTAGATTTCCTGTATAACCTTTCAAAGTCAATTTTTTTTTGTAGTGATCTAAATGTTCTTTTAATTGTGTAATATCAATCATTTTCTATAATTTCGTAGTTTTCTGGAGCTACATAGGTAATATTAGATGATTCAAACTTAAAATTCTCAAATTTAATAAAAATTCTTTGATCCTTAATATCTAATAGTCTTATCCATTCAATAACATCACCATCTAATGAAACCAAGGCTTCTTGAAATGAGCTATTTTCCCTCGAGAGTAATTTAAAACAGATTTTTGAACATGGAACATTCTCTGATTCGTATTCATTATCGAATAAGTCTTGAAGAAAAAAAGTATTGTCGTTCTTGTAAATTATTACTTGCTGAAAGTCATCATCTTGAACATAAAGTTTGCCGTTATTGTTAGCTATTGTTTGTCTATAAGGATCAATTAAATTATAAATAAATGATCCATCTCTGAATAAAATTTTGCCCTTTGAGATCAAATTTTCCTGATTATTGATGATAATATCAGCATCAAAGTTTATCGGTTTTTTGAAATATTCATCTGTAGTAGATTGTAGATAAGAACATATGAATAAAGTTATAAATAAACGCATTAGATGACTTCTCGAGAGCCATTTGAGTTCATAGGTGTAACAATCCCATTCTCTTCCATTGTTTCAATTAATCTAGCAGCCCTGTTATAGCCAATTCTAAATTTTCTTTGGATTGATGAAATAGATGCCCTCCTAGTTTCAACAACAAATTCGACTGCTTCATTATATAGATCATCATCTGTTTCTGTGCCGTTATTGAGTTCTTGAACTTCAATAGATTTTGTTACTTCTTCAATGTATTCCGGCTTACCTGTTTTTCTAAGATATTTTGTAATTTTTTGAACTTCCTCATCTTTCACGAATGCTCCATGTATTCTTTTTGGGATAGAGGTACCTGGTTCAATGAATAACATATCCCCTTTACCAAGTAATTGTTCTGCACCACCTTGATCAAGTATTGTTCTAGAATCAACTTTTGAGGATACAAGAAATGACATTCTTGATGGTATATTTGCTTTTATTAAACCAGTGATGACATCTACAGAAGGCCTTTGTGTGGCTATAGCTAAATGTATGCCCGATGCTCTAGCTTTCTGAGCAAGTCTCGCTATTAATTGTTCAACTTTTTTACCTGTAACCATCATTAAATCTGCTAGTTCATCAATTACTACAACTATGTATGGCAGAGGTGTAATGTCACCGTTTAACTCTTCCATTAATAATTCCTTTTGTTCTTGAGGTATGGAGGATGGTTTTAGAGCCTTTTGATTGTAGCCTTCAAGGCTTCTTACTCCGAGTATGGACATAAGTTTATACCTCTTATCCATTTCTTTTACACACCAGTTCAAACCATTTGCAGCCTTTTGCATGTCGGTAATTACTGGTGTAATAAGATGCGGAATATCATCATAAACTGAAAGTTCAAGCATCTTGGGATCAATTAATAGTAGTTTTAAATCAGTTGGACTATTATTTCTAAGCAAATTCAACAGTATCGTATTAACTCCAACTGATTTACCTGAACCTGTTGTTCCTGCAATCAATAAATGAGGCAATTGTTGTAAATCAATTTTTGCACTTTCTCCAGCAATATCCTTTCCTATGCAAAATTCTAATGGTTTGAGTGAATCTTTTGAGTGTTCATCAATACTTGAATATAAAGTCACTACCTTTCTTTTTGGATTGGGTATTTCGATACCGATTGAAGATTTTCCTTCAATGACTTCAACCACTCTTACACTTTTAACTGCCAGTGATCTTGCTAAATCATTTGCTATATTTGATACTTGGCTGGCTTTTGTTCCCGGTGCAAGATTTATTTCAAACCTAGTGATCACTGGGCCAGGTAATGAGTCTTCAACTCTACCTTCTATACCAAATTCTTCTAATTTATTTACTAAGTTTTCTGCTAAGTTTTCAAGATAATCTTTGGTAACATCGGTTGAGTCATCAATATTTTTATCAAGCAAATCAATAAAATCCTCTTGTTCAGTGATTTCAGGCTTTGGTGTTACAGGTGTTGTAACTTTTTCTTCTTCTTTTTTCTTAGGCTCATCTATAAGTGTTTTATCTACTTCTTTTACAATATTTTTTGGTTTATTTTGTTTTTTTGGAACAGATTTTTCGTTTGTAAAAAACGAATAAATAGCTTTTATAAAATCATAAAAAATAAAGTATTGAAGTATTAAAAAAGTACATGCAGAAATTAAGCCAATAACTAATGCTGTCGCATAGGTATTTAAAATTATGAATAAATTGTTCCCTGCTAAGCCTCCTGAGCTGATCTCAAGTATTCCTAATTCAGTATTATCAGCGTTAATAAAACTAATAAAGAAAAGAGTTAGCGGAAAAATTGATATACAACTGTAAAGAATACTATTTAAGAAATTTAAACGTTCTGAAAGATCTTTTGATGAAGATGAAAAGAATAAAATCATCCCAAAATAAAAACTACTTAACACCAGATAATAAGCAGCAAAACCGACATATGAAAAAATTGTTGAAGATAATAATGCTCCCAAATAACCAAAATTATTTGAATAGTTTTTTGTATTAGAAAAAAGATCATTAATATTATCTTGGGCAGAAAAAGTGATTAAGCTTACAAATATAAACAAAGAAACAATTATTAGACTAAAGCCAAAAAACTCTCTATAGATTCTATCAATTGACATGCTAAGATATTGTAACTAAAAAACCACAAGTACTCTTGTTTTTAAATAAAAAACTATGGAACAAAAATTAATCATATTAGGATCTGGGCCTGCTGGCTATACATCGGCAATTTACGCTGCTAGGGCAAATCTTGAACCAACATTAATTACAGGGTTAGAAGTTGGTGGACAGCTGACAACTACTACTGAAGTTGAAAATTGGCCGGGTGATTTTCAAGACTTACAAGGTCCTGATTTAATGATCAGAATGAAGAAACATGCAGAAAAATATAATGTAAAAATAATTAATGATCATGTTAAAAAAGTGGACTTTACTCAATCACCTCTCCAATTAATGGGAGAAAGAGATTCTTACGAAACAAAGTCACTAATTATAGCTACTGGAGCATCAGCGAAATATTTAGGACTTGAAAGTGAAAAAAGATTTCTAGGTAAAGGAGTTAGTGCTTGTGCTACATGCGATGGCTTTTTTTATAAAGATCAAGAAGTTGCTGTTATAGGTGGCGGAAATACAGCAGTAGAGGAAGCACTGTATTTAAGTAATATTTGCTCAAAGGTGCATTTAGTTCATAGACGTGATGAATTTAGAGCTGAAAAAATACTGCAGGACAGAATGTTCAATAAAGTAAAGGAAGGCAAAATTTCTTTAGTATTAAACTCTAATTTAAAAGAAGTCCTTGGTGATCAAGTTGTTGATAGTATAAAGATTGAAAATAATGATGGTGAAGAATCAATTATAAATCTCGACGGTGTTTTTATTGCAATAGGACATAAACCTAATACTGATATCTTTGAAGGCCAATTAGAAATGAAAGATGGCTACATTGTCACAAAATCTGGTTTTGATCATGGGGCAACTTCAACCTCCATTCCTGGTGTTTTTGCAGCTGGAGATGTTGCAGACTACACTTACAGACAGGCCATAACGAGCGCGGGATTTGGTTGTATGGCAGCTTTAGATGCTGAAAAATATTTATCAGTTTAAAGTAGTTTTGCTAGACCACCATCACAAGTTATAGTTTCGCCAATGGTATAAGCACCTGCCCTAGAACAAAGATACATACATAAACCTGCAATATCTTCAGGAGAACCAATTCTTTTTCTAGGTACCGATTCTGCTATTAGAGAGTAGTCAAAATTTACTGCTTTTCCAAGCATGTGACTATCAAAAGGTCCAGGAGCAATCGCATTAACAATTATATTTCTATTAATCAGAGTTTTAGCCATATGTTTTGTTAAATGAATGATTCCAGATTTTGAAGCAGAATAAGAATAAGTTTCCATCATGGGTACATGTAAACCATCAATCGAAGCGATATTAACAACCCTTGAGGGATCTTCAGTTGTACCTTTCTTCTCTAATAATGGTGTCAATTTTTGTGTTAGGAAGAATGGTGTTTTCAAATTTAGATCGATTACTTTGTCCCAACCACTTTCAGGAAAATCATCGTAATTAGCACCCCAAGCTGCCCCAGCGTTATTAATTAGGAAATCTATTCCCTCAGGCTCTGCATCATTTAAGACATTAACTAGTGCATCGATTCCCTCAGAGTTTGAAATGTCGCCACTGACAGGAATGCACTCACATGAGTATTTCTGGGATAATTCTTCTGCCTTCTTGACTAGGGCTTCTTCTTTTCTTGCTGTTATATAAACTTTAGAGTTATTGGCTAAAAAACCAGA
>CAJWIX010000105.1 GCA_913042175.1 uncultured Flavobacteriales bacterium | reverse complement strand
TTATCTGACCGTTGGTTGCATCCTCCATAATTTTAAGTGAAGCTGGTCCTTGTATCTGAATTACTCTAGATTTTGGATCGCTGATTTCAACATCAAAACCCTCACTATGAGCTAATAACCATGTTTCAAAAGGACCATCCGCTTGTACATACCAAAAATGATTTTCACTAAATCTGAAAACAACACCATCCATAAAAATACCACCCTTGGGAGTACATGCTATTGCATAATAACCTCGTCCAATTTTCATATTTGATATTTTTCTGGTAAGAACCTTATCAAGGAACTTAACAGAATCCGGCCCTTTTATTTCAATCGGTTTCTCGGGGACATCAAAAATTAAAGCTTTTTGTCTCAGTGTCCAATACTTCTGAATGGGATCTTCACCCATATATACTGCTTGAAAACGATTTGCATAAACACCTCTAATCATTTTAGAAGTATCATGCCTTTCAATAAATGGAGATTCTTCAAATCTTCTAGCACTTATTTCAACTGTATTTAATAAATCTTTTTCTTCTTGAAGGTTAATCATAAATTTCCTTTTCTACTTATATTTCTATAGTTATTAAATAAAACTAGGTGGCTCATAGGCTGTTACAGGTGGGATTTCACCTTCAGCCAACTGAATTTCCACCATACATGTGTGTGCAATTGGTCCCTGACCCAAGGATGAAGTACCTTTATCAGGAGTTAACGTATTTGGATTTCCATTTTTACATGGACTGTTAGGAATAGAGGGGTCAATAGGATCATACCAGGCCCCAGTACTTATTAATATTACGCCTGATCTTAAATTATTATCTATTACTATAGAAGCATAACAAGAACCTCTATCATTATATACCTTCACCAAATCTTTATCTTTTAAATTCCTTTTATCAGCATCTATTTTGTTTATATAGACGGGTTCCCTCCCATTAATCTTATTCATTCGACTAAAATTTCCATGGTCTAGTTGAGAATGAAGTTTGTCTTTTGGTTGATTAGAAATTAGATGTAATTGGTATTTTTTGTCCCTTTTTCCTAACCATTCACAAGGTTCCAGCCAAACAGGGTGACCTGGACAATCCATGTATCCAAAACTATGAATTGTTTCTGAGTATATTTCAATTTTTCCACTTGGTGTATTTAATTTAGAATTTACAGGATCAGTTCTAAAATCTTCTAACATTATAATATCTTCTTTATGGTCTGGAAATTTGAACCATCCCTTTTTAATAAATTCGTCATAAGTAGGCATGTCTATATTTTGCATTAAAGATTTTTCCCTTGTCTCATTATAAATCCACTTCTGCCATTCTTCTTTGGTCTTTCCATCCGTAAAACTATCTAGCACACCCATTTCCTTTGCTATACCTGAAAAGATATCAAAATCATCTCTGCTATCTTGGTAAGGCTCAGTCAGTTTTGACATCTTTATGATATAAGGATCCCTTGGAGTAAGTCCTAAGTCTTCTCTTTCTAAAGGTGTGGTACATGGGAGAACTATATCTGACCTTTTTGCCAAGGAATTCCAACACCATTCATTACAAATAACTGTATCTGGTTTTTTCCAGGCTTTCATTAACAACCCTAAATCTTGATGATGATGGAAGGGGTTTCCACCTGCCCAATATACTATTTTTGTGTTGGGATAAGTGTAGTTCTGTCCATCAAATTCAAAATTAGTTCCAGGCTTAAGCAATAAATCACTTATTCTAGCAACCGGAATGAAATCTTTTACTTGATTAATACCTTGTGGAAATGCCGCAGCAGGAGGTATAACAAAATTACCCCCAATAAAATTCGTAGCACTATAACCAAAACCAAAACCGCCACCAGGCAGTCCAATTTGACCTAACATACAACTTAAAACTATAGCCATCCAAAATGGTTGCTCCCCGTGATCTTGCCGAGTTAAAGACCAACTAATAGATATCATCGTTCTTTTTGAAGACATCCTTTTAGCTAGTCTCTTAATTATCTCAGGTTCAATTTCACAAATATCAGAGGCCCATTGAGCTGTTTTAGGAATTCCATCTTTCTTACCTAATAAATAAGATAAAAAATTATCAAAACCTACTGTATATTTGGAAATAAAATCATAATCTACCAAATCAGATTCATAAAGAGTATACGCTAATCCTAACATAAAAGCAGTATCGGTATTAGGCCTAGGTGCAATCCATTCACCATTTACTTCCCCTATTAAATCAGACTTTAAAGGAGAAATATTCATAAAATATGTCTTTGAATTTGATGCCTCCAACAATTCTTTTTTCTGAAAATGATTACCTGTTCCCCCTTGACTTATCTGTCCATTTTTTAAAGGTATACCACCAAAGCAAACTAAAAGCTCTGTATTTTCCTTTATAGACTTCCAGCTCGTACAAGTGTCCAGAAAAGCTCTATAACTTCCTAAAATATGAGGGACAACCGTCTCTGCTGCTGCAAAACTATACGTAAATTTTGATTTAGTATATCCCCCAATACAGTTTAGAAATCGATGTAATTGACTTTGTGTATGATGAAATCTCCCAGCACTTGACCACCCGTAAGAGCCGGCAAAAATTGCTGAATTCCCAAAATTTTTTGAAACTCTTTTTAACTCATTTGCAACTATTTTTTCAGCTTCAGTCCAACTCACTTCAACAAATGGATCAACCCCTCTTAAATGGTTGTCACTATTTGGACCATTTTCTAACCAACTTTTTCTAATAGATGGTTTTGATATACGGGTAGGACCATCTTGAACATCAATAATGCCTGAGCCTATTGGAGATGGGTCACTATCATGTTCAAAACCGTAGAGTTCTTGAACCCTACCATTAGTTACTCTAGCTCTATATGTTCCCCAATGAGTGCAGGTTAACGGTAATTTATCTAATTTTTTTTCCATACAAATTTTTAAATTAAATCCTAATTTTACAATTTTATTTTATTGCTAGGCCTAATGCTTCACTTCTTTTTTCACTTATTGTCTTGGTAATTCTATCAACAATCATAGCAATGATCGCCATTGATAATCCTGCAATTAGACCTTTTCCCATATTACCATCTGTTAATCCAATAAATACAATCTGCTCTAAACCATTTGTTCCAATCAGTGCAGCAATAACTAGCATTGCTATTCCATACATTATTGTTTGATTTAATCCTAACATTATAACTGGCAATGCTAGTGGTAATTTTACTAGAAAAAGCAATTGCGTTTTTGTTGATCCCATCATTTTTGAAGCATCAATAACTTCACTAGGTAAATTTCTGATACCATGCTCAGCATATCGAATTGAAGGAACTATAGCATAAATAATAATTGCTAAAAGTGCTGTAAAATCACCAATTTTAAAAAGCATAACAAAAGGAATGAGGATCACAAATAAGGGAATTGTTTGCAAAGTATCATTAATAGGCCTAACTATAGCTGAAACAATAGTATTATGTGCCGCCCAAATACCTATTGATGTGCCCACAATGAAGCAAAAAACAACAGCAATTCCACAAAGATAAACTGAAATCATAGCTTCTGGCCACATTCCAACAACTACAATAAAGCCAAGTCCAAAAAAAGTACCTAGAGCTAACTTATATCTACCCACTTGCCATGCAAAAAAACTATAAATCAATAGAAGTGAAGGCCAAGGCATATGAGTTAAACCAAAATAAAGGAAAATCATTAATAATAGTATAAAAATAAAAATGTTATTTTTTTTATTTTTTAAAAACCAAAGAGATAATATAAAAAAGGACGCAAAATAAAATACTTTATGAACTATCTCCAGCTTAAATCCCCAAGTGAAAGGACTTACTGCTTCTTGAAATCCAATTTTTGTTGGAAGCATTATAAAAAATAATGTGTAAGTCTTAAGTTGTTTTATTTCAGTCCTAAAAGTTTTTACAAAAGTTTCAAATAAATCATTAATATAGCCTGATACCCATACACTTAAATTATAAGGCCAATCATCTAAGACCACAAAAAATCTTGCTATTAAAAATAAAAGTATACTTCCGGCTATAGCTAAACTTAAATAGTTCATTCTAAAATTTTTAAAAAATTCTAAGCTCTTTTTTTCTTTATCAGACTTGAGAGCAAAACCTGACGTTATTCTATCAATTATTATTGCCATTAAAGCTATCACTAATCCTACAACCAAACTTTGTCCAACTTCAGCTTTTCTAATATAATATAAAACCTCCCATCCAATATCAGCAGTCCCTCCAATAATTGCAGCTATAATAACCATACTTAAGGCTGCCATAGTTGACTGGTTTATTCCCAAAAGGATTTGCTTTTTACATGATGGTAGCATTGCGTGCCAAAATAGTTGTTTTGAGTTGGCTCCAGACATAATTGCAGATTCAATAATATGATCAGGAACTCTTTTTAATCCAAGTATCGTATTTCTTACCATTGGGGGAAAAGAATATAAGATACTGGCAATCAATCCCACTACTGTTCCAAATCCAAATAGCAGCAAAATTGGTAATAAATAAGCAAAAGTAGGTACAGTCTGAAATATATCTAATATTGGCATTATTACTTTTTCTGCTCTTTTTGAAAAAAAACCCCAGACTCCTAATCCAAACCCTATAAATATTGCCATTGGGACAGATATAATTACTAATGCAAGGGTATTCATACTTTCATCCCAGTATCCTATCAAAACCATATAAAAGGAAGCAGACAAGGTAAATAAAGCCAATTTAAGACCTGAAGATAAATAGGCTGTGAAAGTTACTAAAAAAATAATTACTACCCACGGCACACTATGTAAAAGCCATTGCGCACCTATTATTGGCCAACTCAATAGCCAAGAAATATTTAAAAAAAACCAACCAAATTTATCAATAAATTTTTCCATTGAAAAATTTATCCAATCTGAAATGGGAACGATTAATTCCTTAGGATATTTTGATATCCAATCCCACTTATCTTGAAAAAAAAGTAAAACTATAGTTATAAGAATTATCACAATCCAACTTAAAGTGTTCTTTTCAAAAATTGTGGATTTCATGAATTCTTCATTTCAATTTAATTTTCTGAAATGGCTAATGCAGTAACAAAACTCTTAGCATTCGCCATCCCTAGCTTTTTACCAGCCTGATCCACAACCACTACCCCCGTAGACTTTTTAGAAAGTAAAGGAAGCATTTTTGCTACTGGCATATCAAATGGGACCTGCTCAGCTGTTTGTAAGATTTTCTGACTTTTATCAATAATGTCAGAAGCTTTCAAAACACTTTCCCAAGGAACATCCTTCGTAAAATCTTTTATATAATTATCTATAGGATTTAAAATAAGATCTACTGGTTTTCCAATTTGTACTATTTGGCCGTCACGCATTATAGCCATTCTATCAGCGATTCTTAAAGCTTCTTGAAAGTCATGGGTTATAAATACAACTGATTTTTTTTGGAGTGATTGAATTCTCAAAAACTCATCTTGCATTTGTTTCCTTATCAAAGGGTCCAGGGCAGAGAAAGGTTCGTCCAAAAACCAAACGTCAGGTTCTACTGCTAGTGATCTTGCTATACCAACTCTCTGTTGTTGCCCCCCTGATAATTCCATAGGAAAATTACTTTCTCTTCCATTTAGACCTACTAACTCAATTACTCTTTCAGCTTTTTTGATCCTCTCTTTTTCTTTCAATCCTTGCAGCTTTAATGGAAAAGCAATGTTTTCAATTACATTTAGATGAGGTAATAGCCCAAAATTTTGAAAGACCATACCCATTTTATGTCTTCGTATTTCAATTAGTTCTTTTTCACTTTTTCCCAAAAGGTTCTCTTCATCGAGAAGAATTTCACCTACAGTGGGTTCAATTAAACGAGAAAGACAACGAACAATTGTTG
>CAJWIX010000104.1 GCA_913042175.1 uncultured Flavobacteriales bacterium | reverse complement strand
TTTTTAAATAGAATAGATGATGTTGTAATATTCAACACCCTATC
The DNA here is from genome assembly GCA_913042175.1 of uncultured Flavobacteriales bacterium. Classification (GTDB taxonomy): domain Bacteria; phylum Bacteroidota; class Bacteroidia; order Flavobacteriales_D; family Parvicellaceae. The sequence goes on along the minus strand of CAJWIX010000104.1, from coordinate 6,144 downwards.
CAAAGATGATATACTCAAAATAATAGATATTGAACTGGAAAAGTTATTCAAACGAATAAATTCTTTAGGTTACAATATTAAATTGACTGAAAAGGCGAAAAATTACATTGCTGATAAAGGTTTCGATGAAAAGTTTGGTGCAAGACCATTAAACAGAGCCATACAAAAATACATTGAAGATCCATTAGCTGAAGAAATTATTCAAAAGAACATCAAAGAAGGTGATGTTATTAAGATTGACTATTTATCTAAAGCTGACGAAATAAAAGTAACTGTAAGTACACCAAAGTCATCTAAATCTAAAGATTCAAAGGACAAGGAAGAAAAAAATTAATCCTCATTTTCTGTATTATTCCATAAACCCTCTAAATCTGGTGGTTCAATCCCCAATTCTTCTTCAATTTCCCATTGAGTTTTTTCAACTTTAAATGTAGATTCTTCTTTTCTATTAAAGTATGCTAAAATTATTCCAGTAAGAGCACCAAACAGGTGACTTTCAAAACTAATAGTCCAATCATATGGAAATATTCCCCACACCATACTTCCGTATAGAAAAACAACAAATAAAGCAACTGTTAATAACCTGTTGTCTTTTCTAAATACACCACTAAAAAATATAAAGAATAACAAACTGTATATTACTCCACTTAATCCAATGTGGTATGCATTACGTGCCGAAATCCACACAAATACACCAGTGAAAAACCAAGATTGAATTAAAATTCTCCATGCAATAGGTTTATAAAAATAAAATAGAGTCCAACCTAAAATCATGAAAGGAAAGGAATTATTAATAATGTGATTTATATCTTTTGCTGAATGGACAAGTGGTGAAGTTATGATTCCTAATAATCCAGAAAATGATCTTGGTAAGATTCCAAACTCAGCAAAATTTATTTGAAAAGTTAATTGTAAAATATGTATTACCCATATTAAAACTAAGAAAACAAGAATCCATAAAGAATTTAAAAACACCTGAAAGAATTCTTTCATTATTTTAATCCTCTCTCCTTTTTAATTTGTTCGTAGGCTTCTTGAATTTTTTGAAACTTTTCTTTTGCAGCTTTCAATTGTTCTTCTCCAGATTGATTGAACTTATCTGGGTGGTGTTTAACCGCCATCTTGCGATATGCTTTTTTTAATTCCTCATCTGATGAATCATTACTAATTCCTAGGATCTTATATGCATTAGATACATCTTTATAGAACATGGACTTAATTTGATCATATTCTATTTTTGAAATTCTAAAATAGTTAGCAATTCGATGAATAATGGTTTCTTCTTGCTCTGAAACATGCCCATCTGCTTTTGCAATACCAAATAGATATTGAATAAGTAACGTTCTTTGCCTAAGTGGCATACTTTGATTGATTTTATCACAAACATCACTGAGAGCAAAGTTTTTTTGCAAAATATGCTTAAAATCACTGATGTATTTTGCTGCTAAATTTGGAGAAAACTGCTGTTTGAAAAATGTTTTAACATAATCTAATTCAGATTTTAAAACTTTTCCATCAGCTTTCATGACAGCACCTGAAAGTATCAGTAAAGCAGTGGCGAAGTCATTTTGGGTTAATCTAGATGTATAATAGTCTTCCCCATATTGAGCTCTATTGAATCTATCTCTAAATTGCTCATACGAACCAGAAGATTTAACCTTTACCCTATCAAATGATGAGCCAATAAAGTAGCCAATTAGGGAACCGAAAATACTTCTTGTAAATAAGAAACCAAGGATTGCTCCTATTATACCTCCGATCCCTATAGACATATTAAATTAATTCGAAACTTCTTTCAACAAAATCGGTGAGATCTTCACCTTTTAATAAACCGTGGGACAACAAAGCTAAATCAACTGCTTGTTTAGCTAATTTCTCTTGCTTTTTGCCTTTGGCTGAAACTATTTTTGTTGTAAGCTCGTGGTTTGTATTTATTACCAAATTATACATCTCAGGCATTGCTCCCATCATATGCATACCGCCACCACCTACTGCTTGTTGTTCTTTCATTCTTCTCATAAACTCACTTTGCGTAATAAGAACAGGTTTTTCAACTTCACTGAGACTTTCAACTTGGATGTGATACTTTTCCTTGTCGACAACCTTTTCGAAAAGAGGTGTCAAAGAATCCTCTTGCTCCTTATCTAATTTAGATGGAATATCTTCTTCTTTAGCAATGATTTTGTCTAAAGTATCTGCATCAACCCTTGCAAATGAAACCTCTAATTCTCCTTCTAATTTTTGGATGTAATGAGATGATAATGGTCCATCTAATATTAACACATCATAGCCTTTATCGTTGGCTGTTTTAATTAGTGCATGATGTTCCTCTTTATCATGTGTGTACAGAAAAACTAACTTTTCATTTTTATCTGTTTGAGCAGCTTTTACTTTTTCCTTGTATTCTTCAAAAGTGAAATATTCATCTTTTGTATTCCTAAATAAAGAAAATGCTTTGGCCTTTTCATTAAATTTTTCATCCGTTAAAACTCCATATTGGATAAAAACATTAATGTCATCCCATTTCTTTTCAAAGTCAGCTCTATCCTTTTTGAACATGCCGTTTAACTTATCAGCAACTTTCTTAGTGATATGGTTTGAAATTTTCTTGACATTACCATCACTTTGTAAATAAGACCTTGATACATTCAATGGTATATCAGGTGAATCAATTACACCATGTAATAACGTTAAAAATTCTGGAACTATGTTCTCAACAGAATCTGTTATAAATACTTGGTTACTATAAAGTTGAATCTTGTTTTTTTGTAAATCAATTTGATTTTTAAGTCTTGGAAAATATAGTATACCAGTGAGGTTAAATGGATAATCTACATTTAAATGAATATTAAATAGTGGCTCTTCTGTAAATGGATATAACTCATTGTAGAAAGATTTGTAATCTTCTTCCTTTAAATCCGCTGGTTTTTTAATCCATGCTGGTTTAGTATTATTAATGATATTAGGAACATCAATGGATACTTTCTCAATATTTCCATCTTTATCTTTCTTTCCTTTTGGATCATCAATCCATTCCTTTTTGGTGCCAAACTCAATTTCTACTGGTAAAAACTTACAATATTTATTTAGAATTTCTGTAAGTCTATTTTCCTCTAAAAACTCCTTGGAATCTTTATCAATGTATAGTATGATATCAGTACCAACTTCCTCTTTTTTAATTTCTTTTAATTCATAAGTTGGGTCACCCATTGATTCCCATTGTACCGCAACTGCATCTTTTTTGTGGGAAAGTGTCTGAATCTGAACCTTTTTGGAGACCATAAATGAAGAATAAAATCCTAAACCAAAATGTCCAATGATAGAATTCGGATCCTTATCTTTATATTCTTCTAAAAATTCCTCAGCTCCAGAAAAAGCAACTTCATTGATGTACTTATTAACCTCTTCTGCAGTCATTCCAATTCCATTATCTCTAATCGTAATGGTTTTTTTCTTAGCATCTAAAATGACCTTAACCTTTAAGTCTTTTACTTCATGTTTAACTTCACCAGCAGCTGCTAAAGTCATTAATTTTTGTGAAGCATCTACTGCGTTTGATACTAACTCTCTCAAAAATATTTCTGTATCTGAATAAAGAAATTTCTTTATTATGGGGAATATATTTTCGCTTTGTACATTTATTGTTCCTTTTTCCATTTATTTAAGATTTTCAAACATATGACAAATGATATGCCATTGTCTAAATTGATGACATTATGTCTTAGATCAGATCATATGCTGTCTTTAAAAGTAAAAATGTCATAATTTAATCAAACAAATCTTGTTTATAAGTACTAGTCATCATTGATTTGAAATAATTACCAAAAATTAATTTTGTAACTAATATGAACTTCATAAAAGTCATAAAAAATAAATATTTCTACAGCTCACTAATACTATTCTTGATTCTTTTAGTATTTGAAGATACTACCCTATTCAAATTATATGATATGAAAAAAGAATTACACTATATAGAAGATCAAAATGAGCTTAAATCCCTGGAAATTAATCAAGTTAAAGAAAAAACACTTCAACTAACTACTAATAAGGAAGCTCTTGAAAAGTTTGCTAGAGAACATTACTTAATGAAGAAAAAAGATGAAGTCATTTACGTATTTGATTAAGCTTCATTTCAATTGACTTCAAATAATCTTGTAGAATTATTGTAGCAGCAATTAAATCTACGTTTTCCTTCTTTCTCCTCGCAGATTTTTTAAAGTTACCCTCAACTAATGCCTTTTTTGCTAAGGTTGAACTAAATCGTTCATCAAAAAAAATTATCTCTATTTGAGGATGCTTTTTAGACAATTTATTCTTGAAATTGTTAACATGTGATGTGGCATCTGTTTGTGTATTATTTAATTTTTTAGGCAAGCCTATGACAATTGTATCCACCCCATGATCTACAATGTATTTCTCTAAGTAAGATGATAAATTATTGGAAGGTATTGTTTCTAGAGGGTGAGCAATATATAGTGGTTTTTCAGCAAATGCTAAACCTGTTCTTTTTAAACCATAATCTATTGCTAAAAGATGCTGCATAAATCAAATATATGCCTTATTGATAATTTATTGTAATATTTGCACCATGGAACATAAGTCTATCATTGAAAAAGCATGGGATAATCAAGAATTACTAAATGACAGTAGCACCATAAGTGCCATTGAAGAGGTAATTGAAATGCTTGATAAAGGCAAGCTTAGAATAGCTGAAAAAAATGATGGAAATTGGGTTGTACATGAATGGGTTAAAAAAGCTGTAGTGCTCTATTTTCCAATAAGAAAAATGGAAACCATTGAAATTGGCCCTTTAGAGTTTCATGATAAAATGAAATTAAAAACCAATTATAAAGATTTAGGTGTAAGAGTTGTCCCACATGCAATAGCTAGATATGGTGCCTACATTTCTTCAGGTGTAATTATGATGCCATCTTATGTTAATATTGGAGCTTATGTAGATAGCGGAACTATGGTAGACACATGGGCTACAGTTGGATCATGTGCTCAAATAGGAAAAAATGTGCACCTAAGCGGTGGTGTTGGAATTGGAGGCGTATTGGAACCTTTGCAAGCTTCTCCTGTGATTGTAGAAGATGGAGCATTTATTGGTTCAAGATGTATATTGGTTGAAGGAGCTAGAATTGGTAAAGAAGCTGTACTTGGCGCTAATGTAGTTATAACCAATTCTACTAAAATTATTGATGTAACAGGAAATAAACCAAAAGAATACAGAGGTTATGTTCCTGAGAGAAAGGTTGTAATTCCAGGGAGTTATGAAAAAGAATTCAATGCTGGTAAGTACAATGTTCCCTGTGCATTAATTATAGGAGAACGAAAAGCAAGTACAGATTTGAAGACTTCACTCAATGATGCTCTTCGTGAATATGATATATCTACCTAATTAAAAGCCATGCGAATAGGATTTGATGCAAAAAGAGCTTATCAAAATTTTACTGGATTAGGTAATTATAGCCGTGATTTAATTGAAAATTTAATTGAATTATATCCAAAAAATGAATATCGTTTATTCGCTCCTAAAGAAAATAAGAACCCAAGATTAAATTATCTTTCTAAACATGATAATGTTTCTTCAATTTTCCCCGAAACTCCCTTAAATAAAACTTTTAAAGGATTTTGGAGAAGCATAAACATGGAGAAATCAATCATAAAAAATGAGATTGATATTTACCATGGATTAAGTAATGAAATTCCTAGAATTAAATCACATAACATACCATATGTGGTAACCATTCATGATTTAATTTTTAAAAGATACCCCAGAAATTATAGAAACATTGATAGGAAGATCTATAATGCAAAATTCAAATATGCCATAAAACACGCAGATTTAACCTTAGCTATAAGTCAACAAACAAAAAATGACATTATAGAATATTATGGTACTGATCCTGATTCGATTAAAGTTATTTATCAAACTTGTCATAAAAATTTCAGAAAGGAATACTCATCTGAGATTTTACATCATATTAAAAAGAAATTCAATCTGCCCGATCAATTCATTCTCAATGTTGGCACCATAGAAACTAGAAAAAATTTAATCTCAATTATCAATGCTATGACATTGATGAAAAATAAAGTTCCTTTAGTGGTTGTTGGCAAGAAAACAAAATATATGAACTTTAT
>CAJWIX010000103.1 GCA_913042175.1 uncultured Flavobacteriales bacterium | reverse complement strand
GATAAAATATGGCGAAATAAAACGATTAAGATAGTTGGAGAAAATCAACCAAAGTACATCTTAGATGTTGCTACTGGAACAGGTGATTTAGCATTTGTTGCCCAAAAAAAATTAGATCCAAATAAAATTATTGGTTTAGATCTTTCTAATGGAATGCTGAATGTTGGAAGAGATAAAAGCAAGTCAAGGGGATTAGAGCAAACTATTGAGTTTGTACAGGGAGATTCTGAGAATTTGCCCTTCGAAAGTGATTCATTTGATGCCGTTATGGTAAGCTTTGGCGTTAGGAATTTTGAAAATTTAAATGATGGGTTATCTGAAATTTTCAGGGTTCTTAAAAAAGGAGGAAATATCGTTGTATTAGAATTTTCTAAGCCTAGTACTTTCCCAGTTAAACAATTTTATGGTTTATATTCTAATTATTTACTTCCATTTTTTGGTTCATTAATTTCAAGAGACAAGTCTGCATATCATTATTTGCCAGCATCTGTTGCTGCTTTCCCAGAGGGACAGGCATTTTTAGATGAATTAAAAGAAGTGGGGTTTACTTCATTTTATTTAAAAAAGCTTTCAGGTGGAATTGCATCTATCTATTCAGCAAAAAAATGATTTTACTACATCCCTTTTATTATATTTGAAATTCCGTGAGAATATTTTGTTTGAATATAATACTAGCATTACTGTTTTTAATATCAAATTCAGTTGTTGCACAATACAGTAAACTTTCTGGTTTTGATGATAAAGCAGTTCATTTTGGATTTGCGCTTAGTTATAATGAATCCGATTACTATATTCAGAAATCAATTAATTTTCAATTTTCTGATGATTCATTACAGTCTTTATTGGTAAATGCCAAGCCTGGATTTACTTTAGGTGTAATATCTTCATTAAATGTAAATCCAAATTTCAAGATTAGGTTTGCTATTCCTTCATTATCTTTTCAAGAACGAGATTTGGAATACACTTATTTAAATCCAGCAAATAATGAGACCACATTGGCTGTAAAATCCATTAGGCCAGTTTACTTGGAATTTCCAGCTATGTTTAAATTCAGAACAGATCGTATCAATAATTGGGCAGTATATGGACTAACTGGTGTAAGATTTGGCATTGACATGGCTTCTGATAAGGATGTGAATAATTTAGCTGCATTACCTGAAGATCAAATTGTTAAACTTAAGAAGACCGATTTTGGATTTGAAGTTGGAGGTGGTTTTGATTTCTTTTTGGAATATTTCAAGTTTGGTTTGGAACTAAAATTAGGAGTAGGCATGATGAATGTCCATCTTAACGAAGGAACTAGTTTTGATACTCCTATTGATTATCTAAGGTCTAAGGTATGGACGTTCTCTCTAACCTTTGAAGGTTGATTTCACCAATTCATTTGTAATTACAGCAACTGACGTACTCACATTTAAAGATTCTGCTTTTCCAAACCTAGGTATAGTGATTTGGTCAAAAGAATGTTTAAGTATCTCTTTAGAAACACCTTTTGATTCATTTCCAAAAACTATAATACTCTTCTCGGGTATTTTAAATTCATAGATATTGTTGCCATCAATAGTGGTAGCTATAACTTTATGATTTTCAAATTGACTTTGCAATTGTGTAAAGTCCATGTAAACAACATTTGTTCTAAATACAGAACCCATACTTGCCATAACAGTTTTCGAATTATATACATCAACTGTGTCAATTGAACAAGCTAATTGATTTATCCCAAACCAATCAAGTGTTCTAATAATTGTTCCTAAATTCCCAGGGTCATTGGTACTTTCTAAAAAATAAATAAAATTGCTTTCTTTTAGTGAATTTTCATTTTTTGGAATTTTTGCAATTGCCATGACTGGACTTGGCGACTTTAATTGGCTAATTCTAGCAGCATCTTTAGAAGAAATATTAATTGCATTAGGAAATGCATGCAATGAATTATTTGTAGCTAAAACTGCTTCAACTTCGTAATCACTGGCCAATAATTCCTCACAGTTTTTTATGCCTTCTACTAAAAATAGTCCAAGTTCTGATCTTTTTGATTTACGTTTGAGAGAACTAAATTCTTTTAAATCATTTTTACTGATGGCCATATTGTTATTTTTGTCTGCAAATGAGTCTTTTGTTTAAACATACAAAACATAAATGTACAACTAATGTATGTTGTTTCTTGTTTTTTTTAATGGCCATTTATTCATGTAATATTTCCAAACATGTACCCATAAACAAACAATTAATCAAAAAAGTAGATGTAGAGTTTAATAAATCTCCCCATCAATCATTAATTAATGAGGAAGAACTTTATGAAGTCATTAAGACAAAACCAAATAGAAGACTTCTCAGTGTTTACAGGTTTCACTTAAAATTATATAACCTTTCAAATACTAAAAGGATTGAGAAAAAGATCATAAAAAAAGAAGAAAAAGCAGTAAATAAAAATCAAAAAATAATTGCAAAAAATGAAAAAAGAATCTTAACTGACTCTACAGCAAAAAAAATTCCTCTAAGAGAAAGAAAACTAACTACTGGTGAGAAGATTCAACGCGCAGGAGAAGCCCCTTCGTTGTATAGCGAACTGATGGGGGAAAGAACAAAAATTCAACTTCAAAATTATTTGTTTAACAAAGGTTTTTTCAGTGCAAGTGTAAAAGATTCGTTGATTCCTGCTCGAAAAAATCAAGTTAAGATTTTATACAAAATAGATTTAGGAGCTTTAACTACAATAAACAACATATCAATAGAGTCAAAAGACACAATTATCAATAATCACTTGGATGTAATTAATAAAAACAACCTGATTAAAAGTGGATCTCCGTTTGATACAGATGTGCTAAAGTTACAACGAAATAATGTTACTTATTATTTGCAGAATAATGGCTTTTATACTTTTAATAAAGAATTTGTTTATTACAAGATTGATACTGCTAAATTGGAAAATCAAGTTGATGTTAAATTAGGTATTCAGAATTACAAAAAAATAAACAATGAAAATAAATGGTATGAATTACAACATCAGCAATATTATCTAAATCAAGTTGAAGTAAAAATTAAAAATTCATTTGTAAATCAACCATGGGAATGCTTTGACACACTAAGGTCTAAATCTCTTAAAATTTACAATTGTCAACCCATTTCATACCAAAAAAGATTATTGAGAAATGCCATCACATTTAGAAAAGGGGAGCTGTATAAAAAAAATGACGCAATTGAAACCTATAAAAAGTTAATAAGTCTTGGTTTGTTTAAATCAGTTTCTATGAATTTTGATACTGTAGAAAACAATCTTTTAGATGCCAAAATTGATTTAATCCCTGCTAAAACTCAACATTTTTCTGTTTCTGTAGATGGCACCAATAATGACGGTCTTTTTGGTGTAGAGGGAAGTATGAATTATTCCCATAAAAATTTATTTCACGGAGGAGAACGATTTCTATTGTCCATGAAAGGGGCATTAGAAATGCAATTGTTATTAACTAATAATGATAGTTCTTCAAGTCAAAATAGTTTCAACACAGTTGAATGGGGACCAGAAGTTCATTTTTACATCCCTAAATATTTTTTGATTAATAAAATAAAGTATTTAAAGAAACATACTAATGCTAAAACTGATATAACTGCTGCCATTAATTACCAAAAAAGACCAGATTTTACCAGATGGAATCAAGAGCTTTCTTTTGGTTGGGTTATTCATGAAAAGAAATCAGTTACTTGGCATATTAACCCAATATTAATTAGCGCAATTGACATAGAAAATTCTAATGCATTTCAATTGCAAATAGACTCCTTAAATGATCAATTTATCGCAGCAAGTTTCCAAGACCACATAGTTGCTGGTAGTGTTTTTAGTTTTGAGTACAATAATCAAAATACCAAAATCAGAAAAAATGATTTTTATGCCAAAGCAACTGTAGAATCTGCAGGTGGACTTTTACATCAAATTCATGAACTAATTGGGAAAGATAAAAATCCACTAACTAATAGTTATGACTTATTGGGAATTCGCTACGCGCATTATAAAAAAGCAACGGTGGATTTAAGATATTATCAGCCTGTTTTTTACAAATCCAAAATGGTCTATCGTTTCTTTGGGGGAATGGGTATACCGCAAGCGAATTTAAGTGAAGCTTTGCCTTTTGAAAAAAGTTTCTTTATAGGTGGTGCAAATAGTATGAGAGCATGGAGAGCAAGGTCCTTAGGTCCAGGTAGTTTTTATGACTCTATTGTACGGTATGATAAAATTGGTGATATACAATTGGAAGCAAACATAGAAGCAAGATTCCCCATTTATGATTGGATTGAAGGTGCTTTATTTATTGATATGGGTAATGTGTGGTTATCTAAGAATGACCCACTAAGGAATAATGGTCAGTTCAAGTGGGATTCATTTATTAACGATGTTGCAGTGGGTGGAGGTTTTGGATTGCGTTTAAATTTTGACTTCTTTATTGTTAGAGCAGATTTAGCAATACCATTGAGAAATCCAGTAATTTCTCCAAATAATGAAAGTATTCAATTACAAAGCCCTTGGATTTTTGATGGTCCCTACGAAGCTAGAAAAACATTTCACCCTGTTCAATTCAATCTAGGAATTGGTTATCCGTTCTAATTTAATCTTTTTAAGATTTTTTGTTCATGGGTTATAATTAAGTTTATAAATTTGACTTTTAATTCTAAAATCATCTACAAATAAATGAGTGCAATAAAACCAGGAGTAGCTACAGGCGATGAGGTTCAAGCGATATTTAAATTGGCTAAGGAAAAACAGTTTGCATTACCTGCTGTTAATGTTATAGGGTCTAGTAGTGTTAACGCTGTTTTAGAAACAGCTAAAGCATTAAATTCACCTGTTATTATTCAGTTTTCTAATGGAGGAGCTGTATTTAATGCAGGAAAGTCATTGGATAATTCCAATCAAGAAGCTGCTATTGCAGGATCTATTGCAGGTGCCAAACACATTCATACTATGGCAAAAGCTTATGGTGTTCCCGTAATTCTACATACAGATCATTGTGCTAAGAAGCTATTGCCTTGGATAGATGGATTAATAGAAGCTAGCGAAGATCATTACAAAGAATATGGCCATTCTTTGTTTAGCTCTCACATGATAGACCTTTCTGAAGAACCTATTGAAGAAAATATTGCTATTTGTAAAAAATACCTAGAAAGAATGTCAAAAATAGGCATGACTTTGGAAATTGAATTGGGTATAACAGGAGGTGAAGAGGATGGAGTTGATAATACGGATGTTGATGATTCCAAGTTATACACACAACCTGAGGAAGTTGCTTACGCTTATGAAGAGTTGAGCAAGGTTAGCGATAAATTTACGGTTGCTGCTGCATTTGGAAACGTTCATGGAGTATACAAACCTGGAAATGTGAAATTAACGCCCAAGATTTTAAAGAATTCACAAGAATATATTACAGATAAATATAATGTTGGTCATAACCATATTGATTTTGTATTTCATGGGGGATCAGGATCATCAGTAGAAGAAATAAGAGAAGCAATTGGATATGGCGTTATTAAAATGAATATTGATACAGATATGCAGTATGCCTACATGACTGGTGTTAGAGACTATTTTAGCGAAAAAGGAGCATATCTTCAGGCTCAAATTGGTAATCCAGATGGAGATGATGTACCCAACAAAAAACATTACGACCCAAGAGTTTGGGTAAGAAAGGCAGAGACCGCATTTGTAGAAAGATTAAAGCAAGCATTTGAAGATTTAAATAATGTAAACACCTTATAAATATTTTAGTTATGAGTTCAGAAGCACAAAATCCATGGTTTAAAAGAAGAGATAAAGGTATTGTTACACCTACAACTCAGAAGAAAGAATCTCCTGATGGTTTTTGGTACAAAACTCCAACAGGTGATGTGATAGAAGTATCGGAACTGAAGAAGAATATGAGCGTTACGCCCAAAGAAGGCTACCATGTGCGTATTGGTTCACAGGAATACTTTGAAATAATTTTTGACAAACAACAATTTGAACTTATTGCGGATGATTTATCACCTGTTGATAAATTAAAATTCGAGGACAAAAAGAAATACGCTGATCGAATAGTAGCTACTCAAGCTAAAACAGGTTTAAAAGACTCCATGCGTGCAGCTTACGGAAAAACTTCTGGTCACCCTATTGTGGTGGCTTGTATGGACTTTTCTTTTATTGGTGGTTCCATGGGAAATGTAATGGGGGAGAAGATCGCTCG
>CAJWIX010000102.1 GCA_913042175.1 uncultured Flavobacteriales bacterium | reverse complement strand
TTGTATCATGATGCAAAATTAAAAAAATTAACTATCCAATCTATAAATGACTCTTCTTTACTTTCAATTTCATCAATATTAATATGTTCATTAATAGGGATTTCAGTAAGTATTTGTTTTTTTCCACCAGGCCAAGTAACGATTAAAGTGTCAATTTTATTCAAATCCCCTAGACCAAAGTGTAAAATTGAAGTATTTTGAGAAATATGACTCGAACCTCCATCAACTTCTCTCATTAGATTATTGCCAGCGCATACAATCTTTACTCTTGCCCCAAGACCTCTACTAGTCGACTCATTTCCATTTAAACTCACTTTTAGCCAATTATTATCATTTTTTGTATCATTTCTAAATAATTTGGATTTAACTCTCTCTTTTGAGTTATAATCCTTCCAAAGTGGTGTTTGCTTGACTACAAACAAATCTAAGTCCCCATCGTTATCAAAATCAAACTTAACAGTCCCTCTGCTAATACCATAATCAATAATTCCAGAATTTTCATTTACCTTAAATACCCTTCCCATGTTTTCGTACAAAAAATCTTTCAAATACATAGTTGGAGGATTTATTCCACCTATAGAATTAAATAAATCAAGATCTAGGTCATTGTCGTAATCTAAAAATACTGGACTCCAACTAATTACAGCTGTTGATGGGCCTGCCTTTGATGCAATTATATCTATACCTACACCTAATTCGTTTGAAAGATCAAGAAAACCCTCTGTATTACCTCTATTTACAAGTAATGGGCCTGAAAAGATATTCGTTACTTGATAATCCATCCATCCATCATTATTATAGTCTCCAACAGCGGTGCCCATAGCATGAACTGCAGAATCGGCATTCATTTCTTTGCTTTTATTGGTAAACTTTAATCTTGGATATTCATTTATTAAGAGTTGATTTGAAACTTTTTGTTCCCCAAAATCATTAATTAGATATAGATCTAAATCACCGTCATTGTCTACGTCTGAAAAAACTCCACCGAAACCATATCCTGGCTCACATCCATCCAATAGATATGATACGTTTTTAAAATATTTACCTTCAATATTCAAATAGAGTTCATCATTTCCAGGTTTGTAATCATCACTAATTGTGAATCCATTTAAAACCCCTAGATTACCAACAAAATCTTTAAAGTAATTTCCAATAAACAGATCAGGATAGCCGTCAGAATTGATATCACCGAAGGTAGCACCAGTAGAAAAGTTTTTTATGTCTAGTTTGAATTGTTCAGTTGCTCTACTGAAAGTTCCATCTCCATTGTTCAAGAAAAGTAAGTTTTTAGCTAGTTTTTTATATTTTGAATTGCTTATTTTCTCTGCAATGGTAGTTACAAATAAATCAATATAACCATCTTTATTAACATCAGCGGTTGTGGCACCTGCAGTAATAATATCACTTGTAACAAGTCCTGCACTGATTGTTACATCTGAAAAAGTCGAATCTCCGTTATTTTTATACAAAACTCCAGATTTTTTTCCGCCAGCCAAATATAAGTCCTCGAAACCGTCACTATCAAAATCAAAAACTGCTACTCCTCCTCCAAAACCACCACTTTCAAAAATATTATAAATGTGATCAATCCCTGATTCCTTTGTAATATCCGTGAAAATATTTTGACTATAAAAAGTCAAATGGTGCAGAATTAAAACCGAAAAAAAGGGGAATCTAAACATTTAATCTATACTAAAATATTTTAAAAAGCGATCCCAAAGAGAGTACTCTATTATTTCGTCTATTTCATCCACTTCCAACAATTGATTTGCAGCAATATCAACTAAAGACTGTGTTTTTCCCCCTGGCCAAGTGATAGAGAGAGAGTCAATTTTAGTATTTTCACCTAAACCAAAATGAACTATACTAGTGTTCTGAGAGGCGTGGCTTGATCCTCCATCTACTTCTCTTACCATTTGTAAATTATCTTTTAGAAATATTTTCACTCTTGAACCAAGACCTCTGGTAGTGGCATTTTTACCATTTAATTTAACTTTCAACCAATTTAAATCATTACTATTATCGTTCCTATATAGCTTTGACTTAACAATACCGCCCCTGTATGTCATGTCATAAACGGGCTTTTGATTTACCACAAAAATGTCTTGATCTCCGTCATTATCGTAATCAAAGTGAACAGATCCTCTACCAATACCAAAATCCATTAGACCAGAATCTCTACATACATCAAAAAAACGGCCTTTATTTTCAAACAAAATATTTGGAATTCTATTTGTCATTGGATTTATTGGACCATTTGAATTAAATAAATCTAAGTCTTTGTCATGATCGTAATCAACAAATAGACTTCCCCAACCTATTATTACTTGTTTACTATCCTTATAGCCTTCTATTTTATTGATTCCAGTGCCAATATTTGGAGCTAAATTAACAAATGACTTGTCTTTACCTCTGTTAACCATGAAGGGACCTGCAAAAATATTTGTGACATGATAATCTAAATAGGAATCATTATTATAATCACCTACTCCAACTCCCATAGATTTTAAGCCAACATTAAGCTTCAATTCTTTGCTTTTATTTTCAAAATCTAATTTTGGATATTGATTAATTAATATTTGGTTGGGTTCATTATTTTCTCCAAAATCGTTTACTAAATAAATGTCTAGGTCATTATCATTGTCGACATCGGTAAAAACTGCTCCAAAACCGTATCCTGGATTGCATTTTAAAAAATTTGATACATTTTTAAAAGACTTTCCTCCCATATTTAAATAGAGTTCGTCGTTTCCTGGCTCATATTCTTCATTGATACTATAATGATTTAAAATTGCAAGATTGTGAGTTCCAAAAAGGGCTTGTTCGAAGTAAAATTCCTTAAAATAATTAGCTACAAATAAATCAGGATAACCATCTGCATTAATATCTCCGAAAGAACAAGAAGTGGAGAAGTTTTTATCTTTTATACCATATTCCTCAGTTTTTTCAACAAAAGTGCCCTCACCTGTATTTAGGTAGAGTAAATTATTAGAGAGGGTTTTTATCTTTGAGGATTTCTCTTTTTGTGCAGCAATTGTGGTAATGAAAATATCAATAAAACCGTCCTTATTTATATCTGCAGTCGATACACCAGTTGTAACGGTTAAGAGGTCCTGTACAAGACCAGCCTCTTCTGTTACATCAGAAAACTTTCCATCACCATTGTTTCTATAAAGTATATCTTTACCCTGGCCACTTGTAAGGAATAAATCTTCATAGCCATCGTTGTTGTAGTCAAAAACAGCAACTCCCCCACCAAATAAACCTTGATAAACGTCAAAAATATGATCGATCCCAGCCTCATCAGTTACGTCTGTGAATTTTGTATGATTTTGGGCCTGTAAGACAGAAAAAATAAAAAAACTTATAAAAAAGAAAAATCTCATAATTAGAAGAAACAAAAGAAAAAAAAGATAGAGAACCTAAATTCTCTATCTCTTTTCAAACTTAATAAACTAAAACTGTCTAAATAACAATCTAAATTTTATCAGGATTAATATCCTGGGTTTTGTGCTATGTTAGGATTGTTATCAGTAGTTTCAGATGGAATTGGCCATAAATCATAGTGAGATTTATAGTTTGCTCCACCATGAAGATCCCAACCTTGGTTGTTATTTATAGTCTCCATTAACATACCTTGTCTTCTAAGATCAAAATATCTTTTACCTTCAAGATATAGTTCTACTCTTCTTTCATGTAAAATTTTAGCTCTCATTTCAGCTTGTGAAAGACCAGCAGCAATTGCAGGCATTGTAGCTCTTGTTCTAACTTGATTTAAAGGAGCTAAAGCTTGAGCAGTTTGTCCACCTTCATTTAGTGCTTCTGCATAAAGTAAAAGGGCATCTGCATATCTAAAGAGATTTAGATCAATTGGCGAGCCATATTCAATAGTTGCCATTTGAGCCTTTTGCTCTTGAGTGTAAGTAGTAGTTTTTCTTGGAAAAACAGGAGCGATACCGACACTTGATTGAGCTTTTAAGTTACCATTACAGCAAACAGCACCGAACTGTACATCACCGATGGTTCCTCCCCAATACTCGTCACCCTCAAAGTAGAAAGTTTTTCTCATTCTTGGATCTCTTCCTTCTAACGGATTGTCAGCATCGTAACCAGATGCAGGGTCTGTAATTGGAAGACCAGTAGCATGCATTTCAAATGCATCTACACCATCTTGAGTAAACTTAATTCCAGACCATCCATTGTATTCACCGTCACCAGCAACACCATAAGGAATGTAGTCACCAGTACCTTCGTTACCAGGACCTGCTTTCATTGACCAAATGATTTCTTTAGAAGTTTCTTGAGTTCCTCTATTTAGTCCTTCCCAAACATCATTATCTACTAAACCTACATCAGGACCTTCAAGTGCAACAAGTTGACCTAGTGTTGCAGCAGACTCAGAAAATTTCTTCTGGTTTAATTCTGCTAAACCTTTAGCCATAAGCGCAGCTTGCTTAGTAGGCCTACCGTATTCATCATTGTTTGGTTTTGTGCCTAGATTTGCAATAGCAAAGTCAAGATCAGAAATAGCTTGAGCATATGTCTCAGCTTGGGTTGATCTAGTTATTGCGTCAGCCTCAGTGGGATCAATTGGCTCAGTTATTAATGGCATCCCACCGTATAAATCAGCCATATCAGCATAAAGAAAACCACGTAAGTATTTTAACTCAGCTTCCCATTTTGGGGCCATACCAGCTGAGAAGTTTACGTTTGGTATCAAAGCTAGAAGTTGGTTAATCTTTGAGATTGCTCCCAGACCATAGTTCCACTTATACCAAGTAATACCACCAGATGCAGGAGTCATTATACCACACGCAAAATTTGCATACCCTCTCCAACCACAGTCTTGTCCAACACCGTTGTCAGATAGAGTTTCAAATTCCATATGCATATGAAAATAATTTCCTCCCCAAAAATTTGTAAAGTATCCAGCTGCATATAAAGAATTATATACACCATTGACACCTAAAACAAATTCATCTTCACCTTGAAAGAAACCGTCAACACTCCCACTACCGGGATCGGTTTTTTCCAAAAAATCCTTATCACACGAAGTTAGTGTCAGTGTAAATACTGCTAATAACCCGTAAATGAAATTATTTATTTTATTTGTTCTCATATTTATTTATTTATTTATAGTATTTAGTTTATTAAAATTTAGCAGATAATCCGAATGAAAGTGTCCTATTATTAGGATAAGTTGCATTCGGTCTATTTGCCCATCCCTCTTCACCTAAATTTGGGTCAGCTAATGTAGCAGCACCAGATCTTTGCTCTGGATCTACTAAAGGAATGCTCGTAAACGTCAACAAATTTGTTGCGTTAAAGAATAGTCTTAAACCATCAATTGGAAGACTATCAGTTGGAATGTTATATCCAATCTGTAAATTCTTAAGTCTTAGGTAATCTCTATCATACAGAAAGAAATCATTTTGAAATCTATAAGATGATGTGGTAGTACCCGCTCTTGGAAAAGTTCCACTTGGATTATTAGTTACAGACTCAGTTAACCATTTCTTCCAAGTAACAACACCACCAAAGTCTGGATTCCACAGCTCAAATTGGCCATAATATTGGACATCTGCTTCTCCTTGAAAAATGGCAGCTAAGTCAAAGTTTTTATACTGAAGACCTAATTGGAATCCATAAGTATAGGTAGGTATATCCTTACCTACGTATTGTCTGTCATCCAAAGATATTTCATTATCACCGTCAGCATCAACCATGTTTAAGTCACCTGCTTGTGCACCAAGTGATGCGTTAGCAGCATTTGGTGTTCCCGATATTAAACCATCAGTTTTAACTACATAATAACCAAGAAAAGGAAAGCCTTCACCAAGTATTCTTGAATCGTAAAGGATTCTATCAAGATCTCCACCATCAACTTTAGGATTAAGATCTGTAACAGTATTTTCAACTTTTGAAAGTTGACCACTTAGCTGAACCTTAAGGTCACCAAAAGTTCTATTATATCTTAGACCAAGCTCCCAACCTTTGTTCTCCATTGACGCGGCATTTGAAGTTTGAGATGTAAAACCAGTTAGGACGTTAATAGGAATATCATATAATATGTCATTAGTTTCTCTAATAAAATATTCAAAGTCAATACCTAATCCATTAGATAAAATTGAGTTGAATCCAATATTCGTTATTTTGGCTTTTTCCCAGCTTAAATTAGGGTTACCAATAGTTGTTTGGCCAACCCCAGGAGCAATAAAACCGTTACCACTGGCATCACTAAA
>CAJWIX010000101.1 GCA_913042175.1 uncultured Flavobacteriales bacterium | reverse complement strand
GCAAAACCAGTTAAAAGATTTTTTGATTCATTAAATGATGTTATTTTAAAAATTATAGACATTATTATGTCATGTGCACCATATGGTGTATTTGCATTACTTGCCTCATTGATTGTTGAAGCTCCAAATATTGATTTATTAAAAAGCTTATTATTATACTCTGTAACATTATTAGTTGGACTTTTTATTGTAA
Source organism: uncultured Flavobacteriales bacterium (assembly GCA_913042175.1). Classification (GTDB taxonomy): domain Bacteria; phylum Bacteroidota; class Bacteroidia; order Flavobacteriales_D; family Parvicellaceae. The sequence goes on along the minus strand of CAJWIX010000101.1, from coordinate 6,508 downwards.
TCTTCGTCTACTTATTATTTGTAAAAATTTTTCTAAGACGAAATTTAAAAGATTTTATCGATGGGATTTTACCTGCTCAATTAGTAGCTTTTTCTACCAGTTCAAGTGCTGCAACTCTTCCAGTTACCATGGATAGAGTTGAAAATCATTTAGGTGTAAAAAAAGAGGTATCTAGCTTTGTTTTACCAATAGGTGCTACTATTAATATGGACGGTACTGCAGTATATCAAGCAGTTGCAGCTGTATTTATTGCTCAAGCATTTGGTCTAGATTTAAGTTTAGTCGATCAATTAGGAATAATTTCTACAGCAACTCTAGCTTCTATTGGTGCAGCAGCTGTTCCAAGTGCAGGAATAATAGTTTTGGTAATTGTTCTAGCACAAGCAGGAATACCAGAAGCGGGATTGGCATTAATTTTTGCAGTAGATAGACCTTTAGATATGTTTAGAACAGTTGTTAATGTAACTGGGGATGCAATGGTATCTTTAATTGTATCAAAATTTCAAAAATCTTGAGTGTTAAAATTTCTGATTCTTGGAAAAAAATTTTAGAAAATGAATTTAAATCAGATTATTTTACTGAAATAATAAGAAAAACAAAGGAAGAATACTCAAATTTTATATGTTATCCACAAGGAAAAAATATATTTAAAGCCTTTGATGAATGTCCTTTTAAAGAGTTAAAAGTTGTTATAATTGGTCAAGATCCTTATCATGGTGAAAAACAAGCAAATGGATTGTGTTTTTCTGTAAATAGAGATATTGAAAATCCTCCCTCACTTAATAATATTTTTAAAGAACTAAATGAAAATCTTACTGATTCTGAAAGAAAGGATAGTGATTTAAGTGATTGGTCAAATCAAGGGGTTTTATTACTAAATTCAATATTAACAGTAAGAAGAAAATTTCCTGGATCTCATAAACATATTGGGTGGGAGAAGTTTACTGATAATGTTATTAATTTAGTTTCAAAAGAAAAGAAAAATCTTGTTTTTATGTTATGGGGAAATTATGCTAAAAATAAAGAAAAATATATTTTTGATAATGATCATTTAATATTGAAAAGTGGTCATCCTTCTCCATTAAGCGCTAATAAAGGTTTTTGGTTTGGAAATAAACATTTTCTTAAGTGCAATAACTTTTTAAAAAATAAAGGACTTAAGACTATTAAATGGAATTAATTATAAGTAAATTTAAGATAAGACCTTAATTATTATTTTATGAAAAAATTTTTTCAGTTCAAAGGAACAATCAATGGTTCTAGTTTTATTCTAAGAACATTGTTCACCATTGTTTTATCTATTCCCTTTATTGGACTATGTATTGCATGGATTTCATCCACAGTATTCAATTATATGGATGGTTTTGATTTTTCAAATGCTGACGGAATGAGTATGGCTGAAAGTAATGCAATAGGTGAGGAGGCAGGCAGAAAGATTGCTGAGGAAATGATGGAAATCGGACCAATGGAATGGCTATCAGAAAATATATCAGCTATTTGGATCATTTCAATTGTACTTTCATTAATTCCAGTAATATGGTTTTCTCTTGCAACTTACTACAAAAGAGTTTCAGCCTTGTTTCATTCTAATAGAGTAAAGGCATTTATTGGTTTTATGATAGCTGAAGCTACTCTTGACATAGTCGGTCTAACCTCCGAAAATGATGCAGTATATTGGATATGTATGCTTCTTTCTACTGGAATTTTTGCTTATTTAGTATTTAATAATTCACCAATTGGTGAACATGATGGTTAAATGTTCTAATGGGATGTCTTCAAGTATTCCTAGCAGTAATTTTTCCTCCTTTAGCAGTTTTAAATAAGGGATGTGGGTCGATTGCAATTGTGTTTATTCTTACTTTATGTGGATGGGTTCCGGGTGTAATAGCTGCCCTTATTATTTTAAATAAAAATGAACAGGTTAAATAAATTATTTTTTATAATATTCTTATTAATATCATGTTCAAAAGAAAGTGTTAAATACACTTTAAACATAAAAATCAATCCAACTGATGGAGGATATGTTAATATAAGCAATGGTGAATTTTCCTCTGGCGAACAGATTTACATAAAAGCAACTGCATCAGAATCATACACATTTGAAAATTGGTCTGGTGATGAAATCGGATCTTCAAATATTATTTCAGTTACAATGGACGAAAATAAAACTTTGACTGCAAATTTTAGACTTGACCCTTTTTATCTTGATAGCAATGGCATAACAATTAAAGCTAGAGATTGGGTAAGTGCGGGTACTAAAGGAATTTTAAACGGAGTGGAATATACAGCTGTAGACAGAGAAATGCTAATCAAAATGAGTCAAGACAGAAAAGATTTAAGTAAAGTAGTAACAACATTAATTTCAGATATGAGTAAACTATTTTACCCTGTTGCTGACTCAAATTTTGATGGAGTATTAAATTATTATGATAGTTACTATCATTTATTTAATGACGATATAAAAAGCTGGGATCTTAGTAATGTTACAGATATGAGTTTCATGTTTTACAGCGCAAATTCCTTTAATCAAGATATTGGAGTTTGGGATGTAAGTAATGTAACAAACATGGAAAGTCTTTTTGTTTATGCCGAGTCTTTTAATAAAGATATTAGTTCCTGGGATGTAAGTAAAGTCACGAACATGAAAGATCTTTTTAATTTTGCACAATCATTCAATATGAATATTGGTTCCTGGGATGTAAGTAATGTAACGAATATGAACGGTTTGTTTTTTAATGCAACGTCATTTAATCAAGATATTGGAAGTTGGAATGTATCAAACGTGACTGATATGGGTAGAATGTTTGGTTTTTGGTGGAAAGATTCAGTTTTTAATCAGGATATTGGAAGTTGGAATGTTAGTAAAGTAATTAACATGAAAGAAATGTTTATACATAATAATTCGTTTAAACAAGACATTGGAAACTGGAATGTTTCAAATGTTAGAGATATGGAAAAAATGTTTAGTTGGGCTACTTCTTTCAATCAAAATATATCAAATTGGTGTGTTGATGATATTAAGAATGAACCTTTTGAATTTAGTCTAGGTTCTCCATTGGAACATAATAATAAGCCTGTATGGGGTAAGCAATGTAATTAACCTCCAATTCTTTTCACAGTATGGCCATGAGATTTTAGAATTGAAATAATTTGATCTCTTTTGTTACCCTGAAAGTAAACCTCATTATTCTTAATACTTCCTCCTATTCCAAGTCTGTTTTTGATTGACTTTGACAATTTTTTTAGTTCATCTTTATTAACTCCATTGAATCCTTTTATAATAATTACAGGAGTTCCAGCTCTTCCCTTGACAGAATAATGAGCTTCTAAATGTTGCTTAGGTGTATTTGACTCAACTTCGACTTGTGGAATTGACTTATAATCTTTAGGGATAAGTGAACTTAAATCATCAAGAGAATTGAATTTTTTCATTATAAAACTCCTATGTCTTTTAATCTTTGAATTAAGAAGTCGTGAGCAGTAATATCATCGTACTTCTTAGGGTTTTTATCATCAATGCATGAATCTAACACATTTAGTTTCATAGTTCCAATAGGATGAAGAAAGAAAGGAATAGAATATCTTGATTTTTTCCATAATTCCTTTGGAGGATTAATAACCTTATGAATAGTAGATTTCAATTTATTGTTGGTATATCTTGAAAGCATATCTCCAACATTAATAACAATTTCATCTTTTTCAGCAATAGCATCAATCCATTCTCCATCATTGGTTAAAACCTGTAATCCTTTTCCATGAGCTCCCATTAAAAGTGTGATTAGATTAATATCACCGTGAGCAGCAGCTCTTTCAGCTCCTTTCGGTTTAGTTTTGATAGGAGGATAGTGAATTGGTCTTAAAATACTATTACCCTTTTTTACATATTTATCAAAATGATCTTCATCTAGCTCTAAATACAACGAAATAGCTCTTAATACATATATGGCTGTTTTTTCTAATGCTTTATAAACAGTTTTACCTATTTCATTAAATTCAGGAATTTCTTTAACATAAAGATTTTTAGGATAACCAAATTGAGAATACTCTGAATCATCTAAATATTGGCCAAAATGCCAAAATTCTTTTAAGTCTCCATGTTCTTTTCCTTTAGCATGTTCCTTGCCAAAAGAAGTATAACCTCTTTGTCCTGAGAAACCTTCTAATTCATACTTTCTTTTAACATCATCAGAGAGATCAAAAAAGGCTTTGATATACTTGTATATATTCTTGATATCTGAATCCTTTAAAAAATGACCTTTGAGGGCTACAAATCCAATTTCTTGATATGCTTTGCCTAATTTTTTTACAAATTTATTTTTTAATGATTGATCATCTGAAAGAAAATTATTTAAATCAACAGATGGGATATTAGGCATGATTACAAATTAAGTTCAGTGTAGTTTAAATCAAAAGCATCAGCTACAGCTTTATAGACTATATCTCCATTAATTATATTCAATCCCTTTTTTAAGGGTTCATTGTCTAAACAAGCTTTTTTCCAACCCTTATTGGCTATCTCAATAGCATAACCAATAGTAGCATTAGTTAATGCTTCGGTAGATGTCATTGGAACAGCACCAGGCATATTTGCAACAGAATAATGTAAAACATCATCTATTATATAAGTAGGGGAGTTGTGAGTGGTTGGTTTTGTCGTTTCGAAACATCCACCTTGATCAACAGCTACATCAACAAGAACAGTTCCGTTAGATAAATCTTTCAGCATATCTTTAGTTATTAGATTTGGAGCTTTAGCACCAGGTAATAAAACTGCTCCTATAACTAAATGAGCTTTACCAATTGTTTCTTTGATATTATATTGATTTGAAAACTTTGTTTTAACATTTTTTGGCATTATATCATCTAGCTCTCTTAGTCTATCAATATTAATATCTAAAATTGTAACATCTGCACCTAATCCAGCTAACATCTTTGCAGATTGGGTTCCTACAACACCACCACCAATTACCACAGCTTTAGCGGGGCTAACACCAGGAACACCACCTAATAAAATCCCACAACCTTTTTGATGTTTTTCAAGAAATTTAGCTCCTTGTTGAGCAGCCATTCTACCGGCAACTTCAGACATCGGAGTTAGCAACGGTAATGATTTATCAGAATTTTCAACAGTCTCATATGCAATACATATAGATTTACTTTTAATCATTGCATTTGTTAATTCTATAGAAGATGCAAAATGAAAAAATGTATAAATAATTTGTCCTTCTTTTATAAGTGAATATTCCTTTTTCAAAGGCTCTTTTACTTTAATAATCATTTCAGAAATATCGTATACTTCTTCAATGGTTTTTAAAATATTGGCACCAACTGATAGGTAATCTTTATCAGAGTAACCACTACCATTTCCTGCATTGTTTTGTACATATACAGTATGACCATTTTCAATTAATGATTGAACGCCAGATGGAGTCATACCAACTCTATGTTCACTTTCTTTAATTTCTTTTGGAATTCCAATTAACATGCGCCAAATATATAATTATTTAAAAAGATTTGAATTTATTGATGGAAAAATTTTTAAAGCATTTTCATGGTATACTTTCTTTAATATTGAATCTGGAAGATTTAAACCATACAATCTCCATAAACCGTGTCTTTTTCTAAAATATTCAATGTATTCATCATTTGTTTCTAAAACCTGAAAATACAGGTAGTATTCTTCCTTATTATAGTTGTCTTTTCCAAATAAAATTCTGTCTTGATGTTCAATAAAAAATTTTCTTGCTGAAACTGGTTGTCTTCCTAATTCATTTATAACTGCACCAAACTCAGTATATACATTTGGTAAATCATTTAATTGATAATCAAGTTTTTCAAGATTGTTTCCATACCATCCAAGATGTGCATTAATAAAAATTGTATTTGGGTTCTTTTTGAACATATTATATTGTTCAGACATTACTTCATCAAATGATGGATATTTATCGGAAGGTCTAAAACTACTTGGTCTTTGTCTAGCGTGAAGCCATCTCTCATTAAATTTATCTATATCATCAAAAAAAGCAATAGGTTCACCAGAATGAATTAATACAGGAAATCCTAGTTCAGCACACTTTTCCCATATAAACTGAAGTCGATCATCATCAACTTTCACTCGATTTCCTTTACCATCTTTTAGATTTAAACCTAGATTTTTATATATTTTTAAACCAATTGCTCCAAGTTTTGCAGCATTTTCTAAATTTTTCTCAGTGTCTTCACGAAAATTCTTTCTTCCAATTTTAGAAAGATCAACATTAACAAAAACTCCAAATCTCTCAGGAAAATTATCTTTTACGTTATTAATTGACTTTGACAAATTAAGATTCATCAATTCCTGATTTCCTGAGAATACAGCAAGTCCAGAACCACTCAAATTTATTTGAAATACCATGTTTAAACTATCCATTTCTTGAGTAAGATTTTCTAGATCCATTATTGGCATATTCCAATGATGACTATGAACATCAATAAATGGAAATTTTGATCTAGTTTTTGGATTTGATGG
>CAJWIX010000100.1 GCA_913042175.1 uncultured Flavobacteriales bacterium | reverse complement strand
TGAAATTTAACAATTTAGGATTAGCTGTGATTGATGAACAACATCGTTTTGGTGTAGCTCAAAGAGCAAAGCTTTGGAAAAAAAATCATCATCCACCTCATATTCTTGTGATGACAGCTACTCCAATACCAAGAACATTAGCTATGACATTCTATGGCGATCTTGATGTCTCTGTAATTGATGAGCTACCTCCAGGTAGAAAACCAGTGAAAACTGTGCACAGATTTGATTCCAGCAGATTAAAGGTCTTTCAATTTATTGAAGATGAAATTAAACAGGGACGCCAAGTTTATATTGTATACCCACTAATTGAAGAGTCAGAAAAAATGGACTATAAAGACCTTATGGATGGATATGAAAGTATTGTGAGAAGGTTTCCTTTACCAGACTACTCGGTTAGTATTGTTCATGGTAAAATGAAACCACAAGATAAAGATTATGAAATGCAACAGTTTGTAAAGGGTAAAACACAAATTATGGTTGCTACTACGGTAATAGAAGTGGGTGTAGATGTGCCTAATGCATCATTAATGGTAATTGAAAGTGCCGAAAGATTTGGATTATCTCAGTTACATCAATTAAGAGGAAGGGTTGGAAGAGGAGCAGATCAATCCTATTGCATATTAATGAGTAGTTATAAATTATCAGAAGATGGGAAAACTCGTTTAGAAACTATGGTGAGAACAAACGATGGTTTTGAAATTGCAGAACAAGATTTAAGACTTAGGGGACCGGGTGATATCATGGGAACTCAACAAAGTGGAGTATTGGATTTTAAATTGGCAGATTTGGCTAAAGATGCTCAGCTTGTTCAATTGTCTAAAAATGATGTAGATGATTTACTTAAAGTTGATCCTGATTTAGTGCTAAAAGAAAATCAAACCATAAGAAAAGAAATGGTAAGGCAAATGAAGTTAAAACCTAATTGGAGTAACATAAGTTAAATTCTCAAGAACATATTTTTATATTTGCCCTTCAATTAATTGAAAAATGGCAACAACATCAGATATTAGAAATGGATTATGCATTAAGCACAATCACAAATTAATGCAAATCATAGAATTTCAACATGTAAAACCAGGTAAAGGTCCTGCATTCGTTAGAACAAAAATGAGGGGGATTGAAGATGGTCGTGTATTAGATCATACTTTTCCTGCTGGACATAAAATAGAAACCGTTAGAATTGAGAATAGACCATATCAATACCTATATCAAGAAGGTTCAGGTTATCACTTCATGCATACTGAAAATTATGAGCAAATATTTGTGGAGGGGCACATGATTGATAAGCCCGATTTTTTAAAAGAGGGTATGGTATGTACCATTATTTTTCACGCAGAAGAAGAAATGCCACTTATTGTAGAACAACCACAATTTGTTGAAGCAGAAGTGACTTATACTGAACCAGGAATTAAAGGAGATACAGCAACAAATACCATGAAACCAGCAACTGTTGATACCGGGGCGGAGGTAAGAGTCCCACTATTTATAGATACTGGAGATCGAATAAAAGTAGACATTCAAAAAGGTGTTTATGTAGAAAGAGTTAAGTCATGAGTTATACCATTCATGGAATTCAACATTTAGGAGTAGGCGTACCAGAACATGCTCCCGCATGGAAATGGTATAGACAGTTTTTTGGTATGGACATTCCTTTGTTTAATGATGAAGCAGAGGCCCCATTAATGACTATTTATACCGAAGGAAAAGTTATTTCCAAAAGAGCGGCTATGGTCTTGAATATAAAGGGTGGATGCGCTATGGAAGTGGTATGCCCAAGTACTTTCAAAGCAACTCATGCTAAAGTAGATCATCAATTAGGTGATTTGGGAATATTTATTGGACAAGTAAAATCTCCGGATGTTTCAAAGGCATTCGATTTTTTTAAAAAAAATAAAGCTGATTTAGTTTCTGATATAAAGACAACACCATACGGGTGGAAAACCTTTTATGTTAAGGATATAAATGGGTTACTTTGGCAAATTATTCCAGCTGATGATTTTTATACCAATCATCCTACTGTTACTGGAGGTACTGCTGGTTGCTCAATTGGAGTTTCCAATATGGAAAAAGCCATAAAATTCTACGCTCTATTAGGATACGACCAAGTTCTATTTGACGAAACGGGTAGTTTTGATGATTGGTCAGAAATTAAAGGTGGAAAAGAAAATTACAGAAGAGTTTTATTAACCCAGCAAAACCCATCTGGTGGTGGATTTTCAAAATTAGCAGGAAAAAGTTACATAGAACTTGTCCTTGATACATCTGATAGATCTGCTCAAAAAATCTATGCAGATAGACTTTGGGGTGATATTGGTTTTGTGCACCTTGGCTTTGATGTGAGAAACATGCAAGCACTTGGAGAGAAATTAGCACAAGAAGGGCATGGCTTTACATGTGATACGAAAGATGTTCTTAGTATGGGTGAAAGTACTAAAGTACATTGTACATATTGTGAAGATCCTGATGGAACTTTAATTGAAATGATTGAGGTTTACAAAATTCCTATTATTGAAAAGTTAGGTCTTTATCTTAATGTTGAGAAAAGATTACCTTCTCAACCACTCCCAAATTGGATGTTAAAGGCAATGAAGTTTGCTAGAGTAAAAGACTAAGTTCCAGATTGTTTTTTTAAGATGGAGTAAAAAAGTTTAGGAAAAAATCGCTTTAATTGAACCATCCAAACTTCCTTGCCTCCAGAGTAAATTTCATGTTTGTTGTCTAAAATGCCATTAACAATATCTTGAGCACACTTATCAGGGCTAATACCTTTGTCCTGATTGTTGTCCAAAACTCCATGTTTTTTACCGCTTCCAGAAAGAGCGTTCTGTGAAATATTAGTTTTAACAAATCCGGGGAAGACTATACTAACATTGATATTATTTCTTTCTTCTTCTAATCTTAAAGATTCAAAAAACCCAACTTGTGCAAATTTTGCTGCAGCATATGCCGATCTTAGAAAAAAACCAAACTTTCCAGAAAGGCTACTAATAGTTATAATATGGCCTCTTTGTTGATTTTGCATAACTGGAAGTACAGCTTTAGTTAATGCAATCGTACCAAAATAATTAATTTCCATAAGAAGCCTGTCAACTTCTAAATTTGTTTCTGTAGCTCTAGATCTTTGACTTATTCCTCCATTATTGATGAGGTAGTCAATGGTTTTGAACTTTTCACATACTTTTTTAGTTGCTTCAGGAAAATCATCTTGCTTAGCTAGGTCTAAAGGAATAATTAGAGTTGCTGTTGAACACTGATTGGCTACTTTTAAAAGTTCATCTTCGTTTCTAGAAGAGAGTACAATATTAGCTCCTAATGAGGAAAATTTGATGGCTAACGCTTTTCCAATACCAGATGATGCCCCAGTTATCCAAATGGTTTTATTTTCAAAACCACTCATTCGTATAAGTTTTTTGCTTTGTTTGCTGAGACCGTTATCCCTTTTATAAATGCTGAACTGAAACCGTTGTGTTCCATTTCATTTAAGCCAGCAATAGTACATCCTTTAGGGGAAGTTACTTTGTCAATTTCATCTTCAGGATGGGAATTATTCTCAAGTAAAAGTGCAGCAGCTCCTTTAGCAGTTTGAGCAGCCATTCTTAATGCTTCTGAGGCATGAAAATCTATTTCATTTCCTCCTTGAGATGCAGCTCTTATCGATCTTAAGAAAAAAGCTATACCACAAGCACATAATGCTGTAGCTGAAGTCATTTTTTCTTCATTTATAATAGCTGTTTCTCCAACATCATTAAATAAGTCTTTAACAATACCTAAATGATTTTCCCATTTTGGAACAGTTGTTATACATGTCATGCTTTCTCGAATAGAAATTGCAGTATTGGGCATAGCCCTAATAATAGGAATATTAGATCCAATTATTTCTTTAATACTGCTGATTTCAACACCAGAAACTAAGGAAATAAGTAAATGATTTTCATTTAACGATCCTTTTAATTCATCTAATACATCATTTATTTTTTGTGGAAGAACAGCAACAATAACAATATTAGCATTTTTGATTGCTTCAACATTGTCATTATAAATGTTGTAACCATCTTGTGCCATATTTTTTAACTTTTCAATCCTTCTTCTTGACAAGTTAAATTGATTGGGTTTGTACGTTTTTGATTCAACTAATCCCTTAGCCAAAGAAAGTCCTAAATTTCCAGCTCCTATTACGGCTATTTTCTTTTCCATATCATCATATATATCTTGTGCAAATAAACGATGAAAAAGTATAAATTGAAATTAAATTCTAAATACGTTATTATTTTATGGTTGAACTTAAAGTTTCGTTGTCAACTATATTGGGGATAGTTACTTTTAAGTTTGGATTTCTATCCATTTCTCTTTTTATAGCAAAAATAGCTTCTGGATTTCTTGCCCAATTTCTTCTTGCAATACCATTGTTTACATCCCAAAATAGCATGTTTTTTAGTTTGGTTTCTGCTTCTTGAGATCCGTCTAGCGTTAATCCAAAACCACCATTAATCACTTCACCCCAACCAACACCACCACCATTATGAATACTTACCCATGTTGCTCCCCTGAAGGAATCACCAATTACGTTATGAATTGCCATGTCAGCAGTAAAAGATGAACCATCATAAATATTAGAGGTTTCTCTATATGGACTGTCAGTTCCTGAGACATCATGATGGTCTCTTCCAAGAACTATTGGCGCACTAATTGTGCCTTCGGAAATAGCCTTATTAAAAGCATTTGCAATTTTAATTCTCCCCTCAGCATCAGCATATAAAATTCGAGCTTGAGAGCCTACAACTAACTTGTTTTCTTGAGCCCCTTTGATCCATTGTATATTATCTGCCATTTGTTGCTGAATTTCAGCTGGTGATTCTTGCATTATCTTTTCTAAAACATCACATGCTATATCATCGGATTTTTTTAAATCATCTGGATTGCCTGAAGTACATACCCACCTAAATGGGCCAAAACCATAATCAAAACACATGGGTCCCATAATGTCTTGGACATATGACGGATATTTGAAATTTATTCCATCTTCATTCATTACATCAGCACCTGCTCTTGATGCTTCTAATAAAAATGCATTTCCATAATCGAAAAAGTATGTTCCCTTGGCTGTGTGTTTGTTGATGGCTTTTGAATGTCTAATAAGTGATTCTTTAACTTTTTGTTTGAATACTTCAGGATTGTTTGCCATTAAATCATTGGATTCTTCTAATGATAATCCTGCAGGATAATAACCTCCAGCCCATGGATTGTGTAATGATGTTTGGTCAGAACCTAAGTCAATAAAAATATTTTCTTCATCAAATTTTTCCCAAACATCAACTATATTTCCATCATAAGCAATAGAAACAACTTCCTTGTTTGATACGGCATTTTTTACCCTTGAACATAGTTTATCCAAGTCCTTGATGACTTCATCAACCCATCCTTGTTCGTGTCTTTTATAAGTTGCTTTTGGATTTATTTCAGCAGTAACTGAAACTACACCAGCTATATTTCCGGCTTTTGGTTGAGCTCCACTCATCCCTCCTAATCCAGCAGTTACAAAGAGTTTTCCATTAGGACCTTTTTCATCAATTTTTCTGCAAGCATTTAATACTGTTATTGTTGTGCCATGAACTATTCCCTGAGGTCCAATATACATGTAGGACCCTGCTGTCATCTGTCCATATTGTGTAACCCCTAGCGCATTAAATTTTTCCCAATCATCTTGTTTAGAGTAATTGGGAATCATCATTCCATTTGTTATAACTACTCTAGGTGCATTTATTGACGAGGGGAATAATCCCAATGGATGACCACTATACATAACTAAAGTTTGTTCATCGGTCATTTGAGCAAGGTATTTCATAGTGAGCAAGTATTGAGCCCAGTTCTGAAATACTGCTCCATTACCTCCATAAGTTATTAGTTCTTCAGGATGTTGAGCAATGTCATGGTCCAAATTATTTTGAATCATGTGCATGATAGATTTAGCTTGAATTGAATGACCAGGATAATCATGTATTGGCCTTGCGTAAATTTTGTAATTCGGCATAAATCTATACATGTAAATTCTGCCATATAGCTCTAACTCATCAATAAATTCTTTAGCTAATGTTTTATGGAATTCTTCTGGAAAGTACCTTAGTGCGTTCTGTAATGCTAGAGTTTTTTCTTTTTTGGAAAGAATAGTCTTTCTTTTTGGAGCATGACTTAAGTTAAGAGATCTTTTTTTTGGTTCTGGAAGTTGTTTGGGAATACCTTCAAGAATGAGAGTTTTGAATTCAGCCATTAGCTTTTATTTTACCTGTTTTTATATCATAACCATAAGGGCAATGCTTACAATTGCTTTTGCAGCAGTATCCTCTATTAAGGTGATATTTTTCGGTAAAAATAATATAACCATCGTTTGAATAATAGAAATCATCCTCATTATGCTTTTTTTTGTTATGTCTATCATGTTCAAAAAATCCCATTCTGCAATATTACAAATCCTTTATGCAACAATATATTTTGTTTCAGACAAACTATAGAATAAATTGAATATGTATAAACAAAAAACAAAAATAAATTTCCATACATTTGACCAAAATTAAATTTTTGTTAAACTAATATTTTAGCATGTCTACATATCAAAATCAAATTGACACTTTTATGGAAGGTGTTAAAAACAAAAATGGTCATGAGCCAGAATTTATCCAAGCTGTTTTAGAAGTTGCAGAAGCAGTAATTCCTTACATTGAGGAAAATCCAAAATACAAAACCGCAAAAATTCTTGAAAGAATAATTGAACCTGAAAGAGTGATTCAATTTAGAGTTCCTTGGGTAGATGATAGCGGAGAGGTTCAGGTAAATAGAGGATTTAGAGTTGAATTTAACTCTGCTATTGGTCCTTACAAGGGAGGATTAAGATTTCACCCATCTGTTAATTTATCTATTTTAAAGTTTTTAGGATTTGAACAAATTTTCAAGAACTCTCTAACAACACTACCAATGGGTGGGGGAAAAGGTGGTTCTGATTTTAACCCAAAAGGAAAATCAGACAATGAAGTTATGA
>CAJWIX010000099.1 GCA_913042175.1 uncultured Flavobacteriales bacterium | reverse complement strand
AAGCAAGTGATAAAATTAAAAAGGATATATGTATATATCTATTGGACACTTATTTTGCAAAGTTTACAAACTCAAAATTGTTTCCGTTCATTCTCCAAATGACAGCAACAGGATATAAATTCTCGTGTGTCCATATAGTAGAAGGAGCAAGATTGGCATTAACTTCAGTTAAATTATTCCCATCTGTAAAAGAAATAGGCACTCCGAATGCAGAACCATTAGCTTCAGTTCTAAGTATGTGATTATGTACAAAATCTGAAACTTCACCGGTTCCAGCAACCTGTTGTGGCGCAACTTTACCATCCTCTAAAAGGTAAATAGCTAAGTATAGGTCAGATCCAGTCGTAGAAGATTGGTCAGATATTTGTGATTGCACCTTGATATTCATAACTCCTGCTTCCGTTGTGTAAGAAGTTGCCATAGCAATCTCATTTTGTTCAGTTAGTTCTGACTGAATAGCAGTATTTATTGTTCCATAACCTGTGTAGCCCATATCTGTAATACCAACAAAAAAAGCGGGAACACCTTGAGGATTGAGTTGAGAATATAAAAAATCACCAACATCTACTGAGAACCCATCGTTTCTATGGATAGAAATCACTTCAGCACTGGATGAAAAATCGTTGTAAATGTTATCCACGTATTCTGCACCCCACTCACCACAATAACTACACCATGTCGCTGTGAACTTAAAAACCAGTGATCTCTTTTCATTAGCTGGATATGTGCAACTCCCATTGTCTTTAGTGGCTTCGCTGTTATATGCTAAACTCATAGGATCAGTACATCCTTTTTTACCGCAACTTGCCATTGCAAATAAGACAGCAATTGCTAAAGTTAATTTTGTGTATTTCATTTTTAAAATTTTAATTGGAACAATATACTAAACTTTACTCAAAGTAAAATAAAAGGTAGATCCTTTAGACAAAGTACTTCTTACTTGAATTTTGTGACCATGAGCCTCAATTATATGTTTCACAATAGCAAGCCCCAAACCTGTTCCTCCTACATTTCTAGCCCTACTTTTGTCAACCCTGTAAAATCGCTCAAAAAGACGATTTAAGTGTTTTTCTTCTATTCCAATTCCATCATCTTCAATCTCTACTAAAATATTTTTATTAAGATTTATAAATCTAATAACTACTTTACTTTCTGGTTCAGAATAATTGATAGCATTCATTATGAGATTTTGAAATACTTGACCAATTTTTGATCTATCACACATTACCTTAATGGGACTATCATAAGATTTAGAAAATTCAATTTTTACTTTTTTCTCTTGTGCTTTTAGCTCTAGACTTTCGATAATTTCATTTCCAATTTCAACAAGATTATTTTCTTTAAAATCCATGTCAATTTTTTCAGACTCAAACTTTGTAATCATATCTAAATCAGAAATAATTCTATTCATTCTCTCTACACCCTTTAATGTGCGGTTTAAAAATTTCCTGTTTACATTATCATCGTCTAATCCACCCTCCAACAAAGTCAAGATATAACCCTGAATACTAAATATTGGAGTTTTTAACTCATGAGCTAAATTCCCAATAAATTCTCTTCTAAATCTTTCTTCTTCTTTTAACTTAGATAACTCTGCTCTATTAGTTTTAACCCATTTTAAAATATCAACTTCTGTTAGTGATAAAATATCCTCCCTCATGTCAATATTATGATCACTCTTAGTCATCTTATAATTTTGCACCATTCGATACAATAATCTTATTTTTTGGTTTATAAATGATTCAAGTAATAAGTAGATAAGAACGCCTACAAACACAGCTAAAATCAAGAAAATTAGTACGTATATAGATGGCTTAATATCATATCCGTATAATTTTTCAAAAATTAAAAACACACACAAATCCATGAATATAGCACATGAAATTGAAGTAAAAATTGTAAACTGAAATGGTGTTTTAATCTTCATAAGATTTTACAAAAATACAAAGAATTAAAAGTCATTTTAATTATTTTTATAACAACATATAGACAATAATGAAAAATTATAAAATTCTAGTTTTGTGTACTGGTAATAGCTGCAGGAGTCAATTAGCTGAAGGGTTTTTAAAACACTATTGTAAAATAAACAAATGGGATGCTGAAATTTACAGTGCTGGTATTAGAGCTGAAGGAGTTAATCCACTTGCTATTCAAACCATGCAAGAAATAGGGATTGATATAAGCCATCACACGTCTAACACAATAGAAGATTTCAGCGACTTAACTTTTACTCATATCATTACTGTTTGTGACCATGCCAATGAAAGCTGTCCTGTAATTTTAAAAAAGTCAAATCATAGGCACCATAACTTTACTGACCCATCTAAGGCAAGAGGCACAAATGATTATATAGAACATTGCTTTAGATTATGTAGAGAAGAAATTAAACAATTTGCCTTAGAATATTTAACAAGTATCTTTACAGTAAATCATAACTAGACACATGTCAATTTTTTTTGCTGAAATTTTAGGAACCTTTATATTAATTTATTTAGGATGTGGAGTTGTAGCAGGAGATCTTCTTACATTCTCAAAGGCTAAAGGATCTGGATGGATTATCATCACTTTAGCCTGGGGATTAGCTGTTACCCTAGCTATTTACGCTGTTGGAAATATTAGTGGTGCTCACATTAATCCAGCAGTAACAATAGGCTTAGCAGCAGCAGGAGAATTCAACGAACAATTTAAAGGGTGGAGTGATGTGCCCATTTATTGCATAGGACAACTCATTGGAGCAATGCTTGGAGCGGCAATGGTTTATTTTCACTATTTACCCCACTGGGAAAAGACAGAGGATAAAGAAAAAAAGTTGGCTGTATTCGCAACTGCTCCAGCAATTAAAAATACCTTTTCCAACCTTTTTAGCGAAACCATGGGGACTTTCATCTTGTTATTTCTCATAAGAGCCATTGGATCTAACGAATTTACTGAAGGACTAAACCCAATAGTTGTAGGTTTAATTGTGGTTGCAATCGGACTTAGCCTTGGTGGCACAACAGGTTATGCCATAAACCCTGCTAGAGATTTGGGCCCAAGAATTATCCATTTTATTTTCCCAATACCCGGAAAAGGTAATTCAAATTGGAAATACGCTTGGATTCCAATTATAGGCCCTATTTTAGGTGGAATTACAGGAAGCTTAACTTACGCAGCCCTTTTTAATTATGAAACTAATTGGCTTCTATTTACAACTTCTGGATTAACCATATTTGTGCTTTTTCTAAGCTACTTTAAGAAATAAGTTTAGACTTATTATTGAGACTTATTTGATAACCAATCATTACTAATAACAACATTAATAAAGCATAAAAAATATCCTCTATTGGAATTGTACCTAATCTTATTGAAAGGTTTTCATTATCGTTATACCATACTACCTGTTCTTTAATCAATGTACCTGTTAATAAACCATTAACAATAGAGAAAGGAATTAGCAGAATAAAGAATGTTTTTAAAAATAATTTCATATTGATAAAGTATGGTGCGATTGGTAAGATAATGGCCAAGAAAACAAAGGTGAAAAAGGTATATGACTTGTCCATATTTAAAAATCCAAAAACAAATAAAACCAAGCTTGCAAATACCCAAGCATTTCTTTGGTTGAAGTCAGATTTATTCTTTGACAAGGTTAAAACAACATGATAAGTAAAAATACAACTAAAAGGTATGCATATAAAAAACATACACTCCTCTAGAGGAAGGTTAAAAATATTAATACCCAAGAGATAATCATTATTAAAACCCCAAACTTTTAGATGAGTAAAATATATATCCCATACAATAAAGACTGGAACCATAAATAAAAACCCCACAAGTAAATTTTTAAAATGATTGTAAAAACGTAATCGCGGATGAAATGAAAAAAGTAGTGGTACTGAAACAGCAGATAGGTTAATGATTAAATACAAGTAATTACTCATAAGCTACTTGTACAATTTAAAATATTTAAATGGTACAATCAACATCCCAAAACATTCTCCATCGTGCTTTGTTAACTTTTTGTGGTGAACTTTATGCCCTCTTCTTATCCCAAGTAGATATTTATTCTTGGTGTTCTTAAGTACTTTTAATCTTTGATGTATAAATAAATCATGTACAAAAAAATATGCAGCGCCATAAACTGTAATACCTAAACCTACCCAAAATGGAAAAAAAATTGTTCCAATGTGAATTCCATACATCATAAAAAAGGAGCCAGGTATAGCGAATATTAAAAAGAAAAAATCATTTTTCTCAAATGGGCCTTCGTTATCTCGCGTGTGGTGATCTCTATGAAAATACCAAAGTAGTCCATGCATAATGTACTTATGGGTAAACCAAGCGACAAACTCCATTAATACAAAGACCCCAATAAATATTAAGACGTTAACTAAATCCAATTCAACTGATTTCGACAATATGATTTGAATGTAATATACATTTTTTTAGAATTTGGGACCCTAATTCTTTCATGCATTAATCTCTCCGAAGGGACACTTTTAATTTTTTTGAATAATGAAAGATAATATCTGTATGCTACATAAACACCAAGCTTTGAGGAGGCGGGAAGATTTTTAATACCCTCTAATGCGTGACGAAAATCCTCTGCAATATCATCCTCAATTTTTAATTTTTCATCGGGTGTAAAAGTAGTTAAATCCACATCGGGGAAGTAACTTCTGCCTAATTGTTCAAAATCAGCTTTCACATCTCTTAAAAAGTTAACCTTTTGAAATGCTGCTCCTAGACTTCTTGCATTATCCTCCAGGCTATTATACATTGATTCATCACCATTAACAAATATTTTTAAACACATAAGACCAACAACTTCTGCAGAACCGACTATATAATCATCATATTCAGAGCTTGAATAAGTAATTTCTTTCAAATCTTTTTCCATACTGTCCAAAAATTTGTCTATTAATGATCGATGTATATTGAATTCATTTACTACCATTTGAAAGGCATGAAGTACAGGATTTGTACTAATACCACGGTCTATAGCTTTGTAGGTTTCATTCTTAAATTCTAATAACATTTCTTGCTTGGGAAATTCATGAAATGTATCCACTATTTCATCAGCTAACCTAACAAATCCATAGATGGAATAAATAGCATCGTGAATGGACTTGTCCAAGAGACTTATTCCAAATGAAAAGCTAGTACTGTAGGTTCTTGTAATATTTCTACTTGCATTTTTTGAGATGGTGTGGTATAATTCAATCATGATGCGTTTTTTAAAAATTTATCCATTTCCATTGCAACTATCTGACCCGATATGATAGAAGGTGGAACTCCGGGTCCTGGGACAGTCAATTGACCAGTGTAATATAGATTATTTATTTTTTTATTTCTCATTCTTGGTTTTAAAATTGCTGTTTGACGTAGTGTATTGGCCAATCCGTAAGCATTTCCTTTGTATGCATTATAGTCTTTAACAAAATCACTTACACAATAAGACTTCTTAACTATTATGTTGTCAGCAATATCATTACCAGTAAGATTTTTAAATCTTTTCAAAATCATTTTAAAATAGTGTTCTCTCATTTCATCACTATCTTCTAAACCAGGTGCCAATGGAATTAAAATCACTATGTTCTCCATTCCTTTTGGAGCGACACTAGGATCAGTCAAAGATGAACAACTCATATAAAATAAAGGAGATTTTGGCCATGATGGGTTTTCATAAATTTCTTTCGCATGCTCATCAAAATCTTCATCAAAGAATAATGTGTGATGATTAATATTATCCAATTTTTTGTTAACCCCAAGGTAGAAAAGAAGACTGGATGGTGCCATTTCTCTTTTGTTCCAATACTTTTTTGTGTAGTTTCTAAAGCCTTCAGGAAGCAAAGACTGCTCTACATGATGGTAGTCAGCACCAGCTATAACACCATCAAATAAATGAATTGTATTATTCACTTTAAGACCACTAACTATAGCATTTTTTACTGAAATATGTTGTACTTCTGAATTGGTCTCAATTTTAACTCCTTTTTCCAACGCAAGACTTACCAGTCCTTGTATGACTTCATTAAAACCACCTATTGGATAATAAGTGCCCTGATAAAGACCGGTGTAGTTCATTAAAGAATAAAGAGCAGGTGTATTTTTTGGAGTAGCTCCTAAAAATAAAACGGGAAATTCCATCAATTGTACTAAGCGCTTATCTTTAAAATACTTTCTTACATATTTTCTGAAATTCGTGAAAATATTAAGATGGAACAATCCTTTAAGCACCTGAAAGTTAATGAACTCAAAAATGGAATGAGAAGGTTTGTAAACTAAATCTGTCATCCCAATTTTGTATTTGATTGCAGCCTTGCTCATGAACTTTTCTAATTTGTTACCACTACCGCTTTCAATACTTTCAAACTTTTTTACCAATTCATTGAATGAGGCAGGAACAACAAGATTGTCTTTTTTGTCAAAAACTATAGAAAAACCAGGGTCTAGCTTTTTTAGTTGATAGTAGTCCTCGGGGTTCTTGCCATGCCTAGCAAAGAATTTTTCAAAAACATCAGGCATCCAATACCAACTTGGTCCCATATCAAATGTGAAACCATCAATTTCTAATTTTCTAGCACGACCTCCAGCCTGATTATTTTTTTCATAAATAGTAACTTCATATCCTAACGAAGCTAACTCAATCGCAGAGGTTAATCCTGCAAATCCTGATCCTATAACAGCAATTTTTTTCAATTCAAAAATCTACTTTTAAAAAATTTATCGAATTCATTTAAGGAATAAAATACCTTACCATGGGTATTTACCAATCTGAGTAAATCAATATTTCCACCAAAGAACATCTTACAATTTGACTTGGCTTTTAAATCATCACAGAATTTTTGTAATACTGTCACTTTTTGACCAACTATGAATGTTGTAAATAACAAGTCAGGTTTAATTTTCTCCACACATTGAACAATACTATCGAATGAGATTGTTTTACCTATATAAATAACTTCAAATCCAAGTTCTTTAAGTATCATATTAGAATACATTAAGGCAAAGTCATGATCTTCCCAAGGCGGTAAAAACAAAAATGCTTTTTGATTGGCTTTTGGCCCGGAATTAGCGTTTTC
>CAJWIX010000098.1 GCA_913042175.1 uncultured Flavobacteriales bacterium | reverse complement strand
CTGATTAAAAGGCGGAATTTTCCTTGTGAAGGTTCCGCCTTTACTGTTTTTAACACTTTATATTCTTTAAGCTCCGTTTTTTCAAAATATATTTGTGAGGTGTCATTTAAGTTTATTCATAAAAAACTCAGTTTAGCTTTTCTTCTATTTGCAGTTTCATTAATATTTGGAAATTCAACCTATTGTCAAATTAATGAAGAGTACAATATTTCAAATGAAATTTGGAAGTGGTACAAAATTAAGAATGAGGAAGAAAAAAGATTAGAAGAATTTAAGGATGCTGATGAGCATCTACTTGCCAAATTGGTGTTGTTAGAGTTAATCAATAAGCATCGTAAAAAACACCATAAACAACCTGTTGAGTTAGATATACATGCTTGTCGATCTGCAAACAAAACCGCACAAAATGCTGCTCGCAACAATTATATGGGTCATTGGGATATGCAGGGTAGAAAACCTTATCATCGTTATGCTATAGATGGAGGTCAAGCGCATGTTTCAGAAAATGCATCGGGCGTCTTTAGTACCGATCAATTAGATCAGGGTTTAGATCATATGATTAGTATGATGAAAGATAATCATATGCTTATGTATAAAGAGCGTCCTCCTAGTGATGGTCATCGTAAAAATATATTAGATGAGCATCATAATTTTGTGGGCTTGGGCATGGGTTACGGAGAAAAAACATTTTGTTATTATGAGGAGTTTGTCAATAATTACCTCATTAATTCAGACATTCAAATCTCAAAACAAAATGTAGAGATTTCTTTTACTGTCCCAAAAAACCATTACCTGACTGCTATTTCAATTTCCTATGATTCCCCATTTAAAACGATGTCTCGAATTGCTGTAAATGCCAAAAGAAGTTACTTGGATGAAGGAAAATCAACCGTCTTTTTATGGGACGATGATGTAAACTGCGAGGGAAAGAACTGTCAATATTCTTTCAAGTTAAAAGACAATAAAGTGGCTTATATAAAAGTGTTGATAAGCAAGAAAAAGCCAAAGGAACATGTTAAAGATTCAAGAGGCTCTTTTCCTGTATCTGGATGGATAGCCTACAAAGGGTTGGAGTTAGATTAAACCTATTTTGGATAAGAAGGAATAATCCAATAATTATAGTTATAATTTTGATAGGGCAGTTGATATTCTTCTCTTGGGAGAGCACCCCAACTGTTCACACAGCCTACACCTGAGCTAAATCCATCTATGTTTACGAATACATTTTTTCTAGGTACAAGAAGTTTTCCATGTTTTTGTGTTGTGGTCTTGTCGGGTCCACTATCCAAGTCTTCTTGCGTAAAATGACTTGCGCTAAAATGAAAAAGTTCATCAGAAATAAATTGAATGCTGCTGCCTTTCCCATTGCTGAACTTAACCCATCTGGTATCTGTTCTATTTCCATTTTCTTGAGGTCGTGCATAGTTGGTGTGCATGTTGGTAATAGATGAACTGTATTTACCAACCATAACTGCACTTTTCCTGTCTGCATAAGATTCTCCTGGACCATTTCCGTACCATTGGCATTGTGAAAAATAGTCAGGGATTTCAAATTGATTTCCAAAACGATAAATAGGGGAGTGTTCTCCTTTAATGGCTGTAAGTTGATTAGAAATATGTATTCTTCCATTGGCGTAAATCACATATTTTTTGGTTAGTTGGGCATCCCCATTTAAAATGGCTGTAGAAAAGCTCAAGTTAATTTCGCCTTTATTTTTTTGATTGATGTTGTAGCTGAAATTGGTGTTGTTTCTGCCAACAGTTTCCCACTCATTGTATTTTACTGGGGTATTGGCGCCATAGTCATTATCAACTGGTGCTCTCCAAAAATTAAAATGACCTCCTTCCTTTATAAATTCTGTGCCATCTACTACATATTTGGTTAGGGTAGCTGATGCTGTGTTAATGGTAATTTGGAAATTACTCCCACTAATTAGAATTTCTTTGCCATTAATTTTCTTTGATATTTCACCATTGGAAATGGTGCTAATATGAGGAGATTCTCTTTCGTTAATAGGGCACTCATATTGCGCAATAATTTGTCCTTTTTTTAATCCTTTTTCATCTTCTTTTAGCGTGGCAAATAGGTGTATAAAAAACTCAGCATGCGGATTAATTTTACTTTTATAGGGAATGAATACATTAGTTGCTTCTTGAGGTAATAATGTTATATCATCAATTATTCCTTTTTCAATTGGACTGCCATTCTCAATGAGCGACCATTTAAAAATAACATTACTAAGGTCTTTGAAAAAATGATTGTTTTTTATCCTTATTTGCCCAAGTATTTTAGTCATTGAAAATTCAATATTTTGATAAGCTACTTTGGCTTCTAACATATGTGGATTCAATGATTTGTCTGCTGCAATTAAACCGTTATTTAAAAAATTGTGATCACTAGGAGTTTCTTTAGTGCCAAAATCTCCTCCATAGGCAAAATAGGACTTACCATCTTTTGTTTTGGTCAATAATCCTTGATCTTGAAAATCCCAAATAAATCCGCCTTGTAGTTTGTCGTATTTTTTAAAAAGATCCCAATATTCTTTAATTCCACCTAAACTATTTCCCATAGCATGTGCGTATTCACATAAGATAAATGGTCTTTCTTGCTTTTCATTTTGGGCATATCTCTCCAAGTAATTATAATCGGCATACATTAACCCCACCACATCGGTGTTCCAATCTAAAACGGAACGTTCGTATACTACAATTCTCGTGCTGTCCATAGATTTAGCCTTATTGTAAGTAGCATAAAAATTACAACCATTACCACCTTCATTTCCTAAAGACCATGCTATAATACAAGGGTGGTTTTTATCTCTTTCAATCATTCTGGTAGTTCTTTCCAAATGTGCTTTCATCCAGGTGGAATCGTTGCCCAAAGTTTGTTCTGGATCATATCCCATTCCATGAGATTCAATGTTAGCCTCATCATATACGTATAAGCCATATTCATCACACAGGTCATACCAGTAGGGGTGGTTAGGGTAATGGGAGGTTCTAACCGCATTAATGTTATTGCTTTTCATGATTAGAATATCTTCTAACATGTCTTTTTTGGATACCACATGGCCTGTTTTCATATTATGTTCGTGCCGGTTTACACCTTTAATGAGAATGGGTTGACCATTAATAAGCAATTGACTTCCTTCAATTTTTACATTTCTAAAACCAATGTTTTTAGAAATAGCACACATTGTTTTTCCTTTTTTATCTGTTAATTCAATTTCAAGCTGATATAAATTGGGTATTTCAGCACTCCAAGCATCAACTTTTTTCAAAGTTGCATCATGGAGAATGGTTTTGGATGATTCTTTCTTTAAAACAACTTCTTTGGTTTCTTCTAGAATTGTTTTCCCCTCTCTGCTCAACTTTATATTTAATTTACCCTTAAATTTATTGACATTGTTGGTACTTATAAGCGTTTTTAAATTAAATATGCCATCTTCATAATCCTTACTTAAATCTGCAGTCACGGTAAAATCTTCTATGCTTATCTTTTCTTTAGTATAGAGATAAACTTCTCTTTCAATTCCCGCTAATCGCCAGAAATCTTGATCTTCCAAATAACTTCCGTCACACCATCTATAAACTTCCACCGCTATATCATTTAATCCGCTTTTTACATAGGGAGTTACATTGAATTCAGCAGGTAATTTTGAGTCTTGGTTATATCCAACTTGTTGTCCATTGATCCAAACAAAAAAGCATGTTTTAACTCCTCCAAAATGCAATATGATATCCTTTCCACTCCAGTTTTCAGGAAGCATAAAAGTTCTTTTGTAAGAGCCTACTGGGTTATCATTGTCTGGTACATCTGGTGGGGTTGGGGTGCTGTCAAAACTAAAAGGGTATGGAATATTGACATAAATAGGTATGCCATAACCATGCAGCTGCCAATTTGCTGGAACGGGTAAGCTGTCCCAATCATCAACAGAAAAATCAGATTGGTAAAATTCCATGGGTCGGCTTGCGGGGTGCTTAGCCCAATTAAATTTCCAATAACCATTTAAAGATAAATACCTAATAGATAGTTTCGGATTATTTTCCATAGCTAACTTCATGCTTTCATAAGGAAAAAAGCTAGAGTGGGCTGGTAGTTTATCAATGTGTACAATAGATGGATCTTCTATAATGGGCAGTAAAGTCTGTGCATGGCTATAGTTTAATCCAAAAAAAAGTAAACACATCCATCTAATAAATGGGGAAGTGAAAAGTCGGTTACGCATGGTAGTTATAAATGTAATACCAAAATACTATATTCATGTATATCGCTGTAGATTAAATCTTACATTTAACACGTGGTGCAAGCAAATCAAGATCATTTCATCAACATAAACTCTCCAGGAAGAATTAATGTAATAGGCGAGCATTTGGATTATAATGGGGGTCATGTGTTGCCAGGTATTATTGACTTAGCTACAACCATTCAATTTTCAACCAATGGTAAAAATAGTTATAAAGTTTCCTCTTCAGCATTCAATGAAAATTTAAAACGTGAAATTCACCACTATGATCTGTCAAAAACCAACTGGCATAACTATGTAATAGGGGTAGTACATGGGTTAAATAAACTTAGGCCAAATAAAATTAAAGGCTTTAAAGCAGATATATCCAGTGAAATTCCAGTTGGAGCTGGGTTAAGTTCTTCTGCTGCACTTACATGTGGAATAGCAAGGGGGTTAAATGAATTATTTCAACTTAATCTCTCTAAAAATGAGCTCATGTTTGTTGCGCAAAAGGCAGAACATGACTTTGTAGGCACTGCATGTGGAATAATGGATCAATACATCATAATTCATGGGCAAAAAAATCACTTTTTGTATCTAAATTGTGATGAGCTAACTCATGAAGAAATCAAAACAGATATGTCCGATTTTAAGTGGGTGTTATTCAATACCAATATAAAGCATGAACTACAAAACTCAGCTTATGAAGACAGGGTACAAGAAACCCAAACAGTACTAAAAATTATTCAATCTATTCATCCTCATATTCAATCGCTTGCACAGGTTTCTATGGAAATATTAGAAGCATTAAAAGATCAATTTTCTGCAAAAATCTATAATCGTGTTTTATATGTGGTGCAGGAGCAAAAAAGAGTAGAGGAAGCCGTGCTGGCTATTAATGCTGGGAATTGGAGCGAATTAGGAAAGTTATTGTACGATACGCATAATGGATTAAAAAATCTTTATGAAGTAAGTTGTAAGGAGTTGGATTATTTGGTTGAATTAACCCAACCCATTAAAGAAGTTTATGGTGCTAGAATGATGGGGGGTGGTTTTGGTGGGTGTACACTCAATTTAGTCAAAAAAGAGGCTGTTGAAAATGTAGTGAAGCAGGTTTCAGATGTATATAATACAAAGTTTAAAGTTCCTTGTACGCCCATTATTTTACAGTAGACGAAAAATAATAAAATCATAATTCGTGTATTTTTTACACTAATTTAATTAAGTTTACTTTCTAAGTTTAAATTTTACCAACATGAACGGAAGTTTCGAAACCATAGATTACCTCATATTTTTAGGTTATGCAGTATTGATTTTATTTGTAGGCCTTTGGGTGTCAAGAGAAAAAGATGGAAAGCAAAAAAATGCAGAAGATTACTTTTTGGCCAGTAAGTCGTTGCCATGGTGGGCCATAGGTGCATCATTGATTGCTGCTAACATTTCAGCGGAACAATTTATTGGGATGTCTGGTTCTGGCTTTGCTTTAGGTCTAGCTATTGCTTCTTATGAGTGGATGGCTGCAATTACTTTAATCATAGTTGGTAAATTCTTCCTACCCATTTTTATTGAAAAAGGCTTGTATACCATTCCTGAATTTGTGGAGAAACGTTTTTCAACCAATCTAAAATCTATATTGGCTGTTTTTTGGATTTGTTTGTACGTGTTTGTGAACCTGGCGTCCGTACTTTATTTAGGGTCATTAGCACTTGAAACTATCATGGGAATACCGATGATATATGGCGTAATTGGGTTGGCTTTATTTGCAGCTGCTTACTCTTTGTACGGAGGTCTATCTGCTGTGGCTTGGACAGATGTTATACAAGTGGTATTTTTAATATTGGGTGGATTGGTAACTACTTATTTGGCGCTCAATGCGGTATCGGATGGGGGAGGAATGGTCGCTGGTTTAAAACAAATTTACCAAGCTGCTCCCGAAAAGTTCACCATGATTTTGGATGAAGAAAATAAATATTTTAAAGACTTACCTGGTTTAGGGGTGTTAGTTGGTGGGATGTGGGTTGCTAATCTATACTATTGGGGTTTTAACCAATATATTATTCAGCGAACATTAGCCGCTAAATCACTAAAAGAATCTCAGAAAGGGATATTAATGGCCGCGGTATTAAAATTAATTATTCCACTTATAGTGGTTATCCCAGGAATTGCGGCATTTGTTATGGTTAAAGATTCTACCATAATGGCTGGGTTAGGGGATGTAGCCATGCAAAATATGCCTACTGCAGATCAAGCGGATAAGGCTTATCCATGGCTATTGCAGTTTTTGCCATCTGGTTTAAAAGGGTTAGCTTTTGCAGCCTTGGCTGCAGCCATTGTGTCTTCTTTGGCTTCTATGTTAAACTCTACATCCACCATTTTCACCATGGATATATACAAGCAATATATCAAGCCTAATGCATCAGACAAACAAACGGTTAATATGGGAAGAATATCAGCTGCTGTGGCATTACTCATTGCCAGTATTATGGCGCCATTATTAGGGGGTATAGACCAAGCTTTTCAGTTTATTCAAGAATACACTGGTGTGGTAAGTCCTGGTATATTGGCGGTATTTATTTTGGGCCTATTTTGGAAAAAAACCACCAACAAAGCCGCAATTGTTGGGGCATTAGTATCCATACCAATAGCCATGTATTTTAAGGTAGCACCAAAGGGGTGGTCTAGTAGTGCTTTTTTTGTAGATGTTCCTTTCCTTGATCAAATGGGTTATACGGCATTATTAACCATGTTAATTATTGTTGTTTTTAGTTATATTCAACATAAAGGATTAAATGATGAAAAAGGCATAGAAATTTCTAAAGAAACCTTCAAAACTTCACCAATATTTAATGTAGGGGCTATGGCTGTTATGTTGGTGTTGGTGGCGCTTT